>CANRFH010000012.1 GCA_947629835.1 uncultured Clostridia bacterium
AATAGTTACCAGATTGCCACTTAAATCCGTACCTTAATCCCTAGACTTTTTTGCTTTTCGCTTAAAGCATACATTCTAGAAGTTTTCCTTAACACTTTCAATTTTTGCTAGTCTTTTTTGCAAATGTAATTTCATAATATTTTATAAAAGAATGATAAACATTGGCCAAAAGTTCATATTCAAATTATTAATCCCAATACATTCACTCGAGACAGGCTACTCTATGTATTTTGTGTCTTGGCACTCAACATAGGTTTTACTTAACTTAAAATTTAATTAAGCCTCCGCGAAATTAGGGTATTAATATATATGCCATTACATATTTCCCTAATTTCTTTACTCCCTGATTACACACAAAACTGGCATTTCGCGCACAAACAAGAAACTTCATCGATTTGCCCTTTAGTGGATTTTTAGCCCCACCCTCGCAAAACAAAAGTGACTAGAATAATGTGCCATCGTTTTTATTATATCATATTTTTCTGATTTTTTCCACTGTTTATATAATATCATCATGTATCATAGCAACATTGCTTTGATCTGTTATTTCTAATTGTTCGTTTTGATGTGTTACTTCTAATTCTTCTTTAATTATATCTTTTGAAAAATATCCTGCAATAAATCCTATCAAAAATACAGCTATCATTATTATTATTGTTCTTAATTTCTCTTGGCTTATGTACATTTCTTTATCATATATTTTTACATGATCTTCGTTTTGTCCTTTTTTGTTATCTTCCATACTCAAACTCATTCCTTTCTAGTGCATAAACTAAGTTTGAAAATTTTGTTTATTTTCAACTTTATCTATAATGTAATAATATTATTATACTATTTTTATTATTTAAAATCAACCTCAATTTGACAATTATATATTTATTAATTTATAATTATTTTATGATAGACGTGGGGTGGAGGTTATTATGGAAGTTATTGTAGGAAAAAATTGTGGATTTTGTGCTGGAGTAAAATATAGTATTTCTAAAGCTGAGGAAGAGTTACAAAAAAATAATGGTAATTTAGATTGCTTGGGAGAACTTATTCATAATAAGCAAGTTGTTTCTTCTCTTGAAAATAAAGGACTCAGGACTATTGATTCTATAAATGATGCGAAAAATAAAGTTGTTATAAGAGCTCACGGAGCAAGTAAAGAAACTTATGATTTAGCTAATGAAAAACATATTGAATTGATTGATCTAACTTGCCCTAAGGTTTTAAAAATACATAAAACGGTAGAATTATTTTCTAAAAATAATTATTTTATATTTCTATTTGGGATCAAAGATCATCCTGAAACTATTGGTACTATTAGTTTTTGTGGTGATAATTCATATATAATCGAAAATGAAAATGATATTCAAAATGCTTTTAATAAATTATATGAAAGTAAAATAAAGAAAGTATTAATTATTTCTCAAACTACGTTTAGTGTGAGCTTATTTAATGAGTTTACAAAAATAATTACTGAAGCATTAGATTCTTCATATGAAGTTCATATTGAAAGAAGTATTTGTGATGCTACAAATCTAAGACAACAAGAAACAGAGAAAATTGCATCTGTTGTGGAATTAATGATTATTATTGGTGGTAAAAACAGTTCAAATACTAAAAAACTTTATGAAATTTCTATAAAAAAATGTAAAAATGTTCTATTTATTCAAACTAAAGATGATTTAGATATAAACTATTTAAAAAAATTTAATAAAATCGGTATTATGGCTGGTGCTTCTACTCCTGGATATATAATTGAAGAAATATACAATCTTTGTATAAGTCTTTAAACTGTTATTTTATCTTTTATATTCTCAAATTTTGCATCTCCAATACCTGGGACATTCTTTATATCTTCTATTTTCTTAAATTTGCCATTTTCTTCTCTATATGTAATTATTTTACTTGCCGTAGATTCTCCAATACCTGACAAGGTTTGCAATTCTTCTTTTGTTGCAGTATTTATATTTACTTTTCCTGAAGTTTGTGCTTCGTCAACTTCATTTATTATATCTGTTCCAGCTTCCTCAGATATTATTTTTAAGTCTTCTGTACTTTCTTTATCATTTTTGCTTGGTATATAAATCTTTTGCCCATCTTTTACTGCATATGCAAGATTTACATTGCTTAAATCAGCATCATCTGTTACCCCTCCTGCTTCTTCTATAACGTCATTTATTCTTGCACTTTCTTTTACTTCAACTATTCCATTATTTACTACGGCTCCTGTTATATGTACAATTATTTTTTGTTCTTCCTCACTTATTTCTTCCTCTTCTTCTATTTCTTCTACAACTTCATTTGTTTGTGTAGGATTATAGATCTCTTTTGTGCTATTTATGTAATAAAAGATTATTACAATTATTATTATAACGATTCCAACTATCATTATAATTTTTTGTTTTTGATTTAACATGTCCATTTTATTCCTCCTTATTTTTATTATTCAAATAAAGTATTGCTATTTTTCTATAATCTGTGGTATATTTACATTATGAAAAAATTTGTTATTTTTATTGTTATTTTAATTACATTTGGGACTCAATGTTTTGCAAGTGAAGTATTAGAAAATAATGTAAATACTTCTTTTTCTCTTTTGGGTAACATAGATATTAACTCTGATTGCGTTTTGATGATTGAAAGAAATTCAGGTGAAATTTTATATCAGAAAAAAGCTTATGAAAAAATGTATCCTGCAAGTACAACTAAAATGCTAACTGCAATTTTAGTTTTGGAAAAATGTCCTTTGAATGAAATTGTAACTGTAAACGCTTCTGCACTAAATGCTGTTCCTCCAACTTATGCTACTGCAAAGTTAAAAGCTGGTGAAAAGTTTAGAGTAGAGGATTTGCTTTATGCATTGTTAATTCATTCTGCAAATGATGCTGCAAATGTTTTGGCTGAACACGTTTCTGGCTCTATTTCAAATTTTGCTGAACTTATGAATAAAAAAGCTAAAGAAATCGGATGTGAAAATTCACATTTTACAAATCCTAGTGGAGTGCACGATACTGAATTATACACAACTGCCTATGATTTATCTTTAATTGCTCGATATGCAATGAATATAGAAAAATTTAGAGAAATTATTACAACAACAACATGCTCATTACCAAGTACAAATATTTATCCTAATGCTGACAGAACGTTTACTACTTCAAATGATTTAATCAACCCTGATTCTGATAAATATTATTATGAATATGCTAATGGTATAAAAACTGGATATACAAATCCTGCAAAAGATTGCATTGTTGCTTCCGCAAAAAAAGATGATAAAGAGTTTATTGTCGTAATTTTAGGTGATGGATTTAATGAAGATAATCTTAGACAAAAATATATAGATTGCAAAACTTTATTTGATTATGCTTTTGCTAATTATACACCAAGCAAGAAAGATTTTCAAGATAAAGTTAAAGAAATTTCTAGTATGTTTATGCAACCGCAAGATAATTCTAATACTGATAATGGCTATTTGATTTTCACATACGGTTCAAGAATAGTTGCGATTATCATTATTATTTTAGCTATACGAATGTTATTTGTTACTATTTTTAAGAAGGATGAAAAGCGTAAATATAAACATAAACATTAATATACAAAAAGTAGCCAAGATGTAATAAGCTTTGGCTACTTTTTATTTTAACTTATGTTTTATAATATCATTTTTAATATTATATTATTATCATACATTGATTTACATATATGAGTATCATTTATCTTATCTACCATATGTGTACTTTCCATCATTGGTGATATAAAACTTATTATTGCAAGGCCTATATATATTATTAAAATTCCTTCAAGTACACCATATATGGTTCCACCTAGTTTATTAAATTGCTTTATTATTGGTATTTTTTCTACTATACTTCCAAGTACTTTTAAAAATATCATTAATATTCTTGTGACTAAGAATAATCCTATCCATGTTCCTATTCTTACAACTATTACTGCTAATGTTTCAGCTATATATTCTGAACTATTTTCCTTAACATCATCTGCATAATCTTCTATGTATTTCCCAAGGTTTTCAATTATATTATCTGTTTGCTCTTGACTTCCTCCGCTTTGTTCTTGATCATATAATCTTTGTTGTATCACACTTTCTAAGTCTTTTTCTACATTTGTATTTTCTATTATGTAGTTTGAAATTGGAGTATATAGAACTAAAGCTACTACTAAAGATATAACAAAACCTAATATTTTTACGCCAACTTTTATTAATCCTCTATAATATCCTAAAAATGTAAATAATATTATAATTCCTATTAAAATTAAATCAATTATCATTTTTTATTCCTCCTTAATTTATTTTAAAAAGTAATTATTTTTATCCTATCTCTATATACAATTCCTGCAATCGACTGTCCGAGTACAATATCTTTAATTTCTTGTGTTGATGTATATTTCTTTTCTAGCCATCCATTTAAATTAATTAAATCTACTTCCGTTCCTAAATTTACAGCAACTACTTGATTACAACTTGTCAAACTTTTTATTACACTATCTATACTATAAGTTGTTTCAGCTTTTGATAATGTATTTGTAAGAATTATATCTGTTTTAGAACTAAATAAGCCTGTTGATATTTCTTCTGCTCTAACTGCATAACTTTTCAAGTCTATACTTGCCATTTGCACATTTTTATTAAATTCTAATAAAGTTGTCTCTTTTTCTTGATAAATCATATGAATGGAGTCATCATATATGCATAGTAATTGACCTTTTTCTTGATATTTTATATCTGTTATCATTTTATTTGAGTCTGCGTTTTGTTTAAATATTACTGAATTTACAGTATCTCCTGTACTTGCTTTTTCTACTTCTATAATTTTTATACTAGATTTTATTACTGCTCCATTTATATCTATTTCTGCTATTGCTAGATATTTACCATCCATTGATATATCAACATCAATAGCAATAGTTGATGCTAAATATGTTTTAAATAATTCTTTACCTGTTTTATCAAATGTTATTATTATACTTTTATAACTTGTCCCTTCTGTTATTACAGATGTTGTTCCATCTCTTCCAACAACTATCTTTTCTATATTTCCTTCTACTTTATTGTCCCATACAATTTTTCCGTTCTGATATTACATATACATTTTGCCCTTTATTTTCTGCTATTGCTAAATATCCGCCATTTTCGCTAAATATAGGATTGCTTATTGTAACATCTAACTCGTATGCCTTATTTCCGTAGCCATTATATACTTGTAATTTCCCATTGTTAAGTATTGTAATATATTTATCATAAGCATGAATGTAATGGGTCTTATCTCCATCTATTTCTATTGTCGCAACATCTTCTTCTGTTACTTCTTTTCTTAAAATATGTACATTTATCCAATTTCTTGCTTCTTCATTTGTGGCATAAACAATAAATACTGTAACTGTTGATAATAAGATTAAGATTACTAAACCAATTATTATTTTATTTTTTAATGGAATTTTTCCTTTATATTTTAGTATTCCCATAAATAATCCTTTCGTTATTTTTTTGCAATACTATTTTATAATACTTTGTTCATTATTACAAGACTATTTGCATTTTATAATTAAAATTAATTGAATTATTCCCAAAATTCCAAACAGTGGATATAAATTATTTACTAAATTTGAAAAGCCAAATAATGATACAAATATAGATATAAAGCATATTAATTTATTCATTAATATATATTGTTTTTGATTTTCCGATACATTATTTAAAAATCCAAAGGCTGATGATATAGCTGTTGTAATAATTGCTCCTAAAATTATTATTCCGTATAAATATTGATATATTTTCCCAATGTTTCGGCTAGCATATACTGCTGGTAATTCTATTTTTGATATATCTTCTTTTATATTTAAAAGTAATAAAAATATTATAAGTCCAAGAATTAATATTGTAATACTACTGATTATAACTATTTTTATTGAATCTTTTTTTTGCTTTATATTTTTATTCATAGGTATTAAGACAGAGGAAATTGTTATTGTATTATAGCTTGCATATAAAACTGCTTGTATTATCCATATTGCATTATCTGCTGGTTCTGGAAGAATATTATTTACGCTTAAACTTTTTATTCCTAATATAATTAATATCATAATTACAATTGGCATTAAAATTGAATTTAGTGCAAATAATCCTTTCATATTTTTATTTAAAATTATATAGCTTAAAATTGCTATTACTATACTTGAATAAATTTTACTTATTCCAAATTCTTGGTAAAAATACGCCGAAAATCCTGCACACATTATAAAAAAGGTTGTTAATAAAAATAAATTAATTATAAAATTTAATATATTTTCAAATTTGATATATTTATTTTCTTTTTTGGGTAAAATTACATCCAATAATTCTTTATAATTATTAATATTATATTTTTTTATTATTTTAAGGATTTTATATATTACAAATCCAATTATTATAATAGAAAGGCTTATTCCAATTAATCCATTTATACCATAAACATAGAAAAATGTATAAATTTCTCTTCCTGATGCAAATCCTGCTCCAATTATTGTTCCAACTATTACAAGTACGCAAGTTAACACATTTAAAATTTCTTATCACCTCTTTAATTTAAGTTTTACTTTTAAAAAATTGCGACAAAAAAACTCCCATATTATATATATGAGAGTTTTTCTTATTTTAATATTTTAACTATTTTTTTCTTCTTCTTACTTGCCATACTACAATTCCAAGTATTATTATCAATACAGGAACGCCATACACTACAACTCTTATTATTGTATCTTGTGCTTGAGTTGCTGTATAATATGTATTTTCTATATTTTTTCTAATTACTAATCCTTCAGATGCTTTAGCTGTGTATGCTATTGTATTTAGGGCTAGATTTGAATTTTGGTAGAAATATATGGCAGGTATACTTTGTTGTCCTAATATAACAGGAGCATCTGATACAAAGTAATTATTAGCATATATAACTAGTGAAGATACTACTGCTTCTTGATCACCAGTTGCATCCTTTACTGTTTTATCAAGTATTGCACCAAGTACATTACTTCCTACTTCATCATCTTTTGTTGCTGTATATGTTTGTATATCTGTTTTTGTTCTGAAGAATGATTTTTCGCTTGATATTAGTAAATCTGTTTTTGCAACTTTTAATTCTTCTAATTTCTCATCTGCTACAAATTTTAATCTACCTGATTGGAAAAGCAATACTATTCCAGTTCCATAAACATCTTCTGTAATTTCAGAATAGTTTACTGTTGGTACTATAATAGTTGGGTTCTCTGAAATCATTCTTGTTTCATCTTGCTCTACAATAAATCCTTTCTTATCTATTGTTACACCATACATATCCAAAATTGACTGTGCATTTGGTGTTTTATCATCTTGTGTATATGCATCATTAAACCAAACTATATTTCCACCATTATTGATATATTTTTTTATTATATCTGTCTCAGAATCTGTAAAATCTGATCTAGGAGATGATATTACTAATGTTTTGCAATCATCCGGTATCTTTCCACTTATTAATAAATCTAATTCTTTAATTTCATAATTTTCAAGTTCTAAATATTGTTTAAAAGTTGCCATTTCAGATACCGAGCTATACTCTTTGTGTCCTGTTAACATATATACAGATAATATTTCTCCTTTTGAAGAAACTGAAATTATACCATTTGTTAGTCTTTGTTCAGTAATATCTATTGTATTTCCAGTACTGTAATCAAATGTACTTAATTCTGTTTGATTAATTAATTTATGTTTTTCTCCGTCAATTATTAATATGCTATAACTTCCTGCACTAATTCCATATTCTTGTGCCAAATCTGGTTTTTCTGTAGTTGTTGTTAATTCTATCTTTATATTTTTTCTTACATCAGTATATTGCTTAGCTAAATCAACCAAGCTAGTGTCTTCTTCATAATCAAATAAATATACAGTAATTTCTTCCTCTTCTGGAATCTTTGAAATTGCTTCTTTTGACTGATCTGTTAATGTAAATATTTTCTCTTCAGTCAAATCTATGTCTGATATATTTAAAGCCTGTACTCCTAAATTTATTCCAATAAATGCTGCTATTAATATTGCTATAAGAATTACAGTTAAAAGTCTATCCCTTAGCCATTTTAATTTTATGCTTTCAAATATTTCCTTAATTTTTTTCACTTAATCTTCACCTCTTCTATTTTAGATTCTTTCTTCTCTGCAATACGACAATTGTAAGTAATATAAATAATGCTGTTTGTGTTAACAATGTAATAGTTTCATTTATTGGGAAAATTCCTTCTGGGAATTTTTGGAATTGATATAGTGGAGATATTACATTGAAAGCAGATGACATATCTGGTAAAAACCAACTTGCAAGTAAAAGTATTATTGTTACAACTCCTGCTATTATTTGATTCTCTGTTAAGCTAGATATAAACATTCCAAATGCTATATATGACATTGTTAGTAGTACAAAACCTAGTAATGTAGATAATGTCACTGTTAATCCTGTAATTCCTCCTGCAAAAATACAAATTATTACATAATATATTAATGAGAAAACTTCTGTTATTAATATTACAATTAATGCTGCTAAAAATTTCCCCATAACAATACTTATTATACTTCTTGGTGATGTGAGAAGCAATGTCTCAGTTCCATTTTTTCGTTCCGATGAAAACATTCCCATTGTAAGAAGTGCTACTGTGAAAGTTAGTAACTCTGATGTGTAATAAAATAAATATGAATATTCTATGTAGCCATAAGCAAATATGTATTGATAGAAGAAGAAGCTAGACATAAGTAAAAATGAACCTATAAATACATATCCTATCGGAGAGAAAAAGTAAGTTTTAACCTCTTTTTTTATTATAGCCCACATTATTTATCCCCTCCTTTTTTCTTATTTTTTTCTGTCTTTTTGCTTTTTTGTTCTTCATTTTTCTTAATTTTTTCTGCTTTTTTATCCTGTTTTTCCTTTTTTTGTTTTTCTTTATTTTCTTTTTTCTCTTGCTTTATTTCTTCTTTTGTTTTTTCTGGTTCTTCTTGTTGATTATTTATTAAATCAAGAAAAGCATCCTCTAAACTTGCTTCTGCCTTTTTTAATTCAAATATTGTAATTTCATTTTTTGCAAAAGTTGAAAATATTTCTTTTCTTATATCAGTATCATCCTTTGATGATATACTATATTGTTTCGTTCCATCTGACAATGTTTTTACTAATTTTATTTTGTTTATATCTTTTATTCTTTTTGCTACATCTTCTATTTTATTCTCTGAATCTTCCACTGTAACGAGTAATATATTTTCTTTTTCCGTTTTATTTTCAAGATTTTTTGGACTATCTACCGCAATCAATTTTCCTTTGTTTATTATTATAACTTTTTTGCATATTTGACTTACTTCTGACAATATATGCGAACTTAATAATACTGTATGATTTTTACCTAATGATTTTATTAAATCCCTTATTTGTGTTACTTGCTTAGGATCTAATCCAACAGTTGGTTCATCTAATATTAATACTTTTGGGTTTCCAACTAGAGCACCTGCTAGACTTACACGCTGTTTATATCCCCTAGATAGATTTCTGATTAGTCTATTCTTTACATCCGCAATGTTAACAGCCTGCATAACTCTTTCTATCTCTTGTTTTCTCGTTTTTCTTGGAACCCCTTTAAGCTCTGCCATATATTGTATAAATTCTTTTGGTGTTAGCTCATTGTATAATGGTGTAGTTTCTGGCATATATCCAATTTCACGTTTAGCCTTTTTAGCTTTTTTACTTACATTATAACCATTGATTTCTACTTTTCCCTGAGTAGGCTCTGTAAAGCCGGTTATAATACTCATAGTTGTAGTTTTCCCTGCACCATTAGGTCCTAAAAATCCGGACTATTTCTCCTTCTTTAATTTCGAAGTTCATGTCGCTTAACGCAACATATTTTCCATACTTTTTTGTAACATTTTCTACCTTAATCAAAATCTTTCCTCCCATCTCTAGATAAATCGTTATAATCTTATCATTAGAAAAAAATAATTTCAATATTTTCACATAAATTTCACAAAATTATTTACGGAAGCTTGATTTTTTGCTTTATAATATTGCATAATATTTTATATATTTTTGAACAATATGGTTTTTTTAGTTATAATAAATTTAGCTTTGCACTTTTAGCGTTTATTTCTTTTACCTCATAGTGTTTGGAATTTTAAGTTTAGTGTCTATATAATTTTATTAATAATATTTTTTTCGTTAATTTTAGTGGGGGAATTTTATATGAAAGATAATATTATGATCGGTAGTAGAATTAGAAATATCAGAGAAAGTATGTCTTTAACAAGAGAGCAATTTTCTGAGCTTATTGATATTTCTCCTTCTTTTCTTAGTCAACTTGAAAGAGGAGATAAATCAATGAGCATTGAAACTTTAATGCTTATCTCTCTAAAATCTGGATTTTCTTGTGATTATGTTTTATTTGGAGATACAAATAATTGCACATTTTTAAATAAGATTGATCGAATGCTATCAAATAGTTCTGATGATGTCGTAGAGTTAGTTTATAATATGATACGTCCATTGTCACAATATACTTCAAAATAGTTATATTGCTTTTTAATTTTTATAGTTATTTTTGGGGTTTTATTTGTGTACAATTTTTCTGTTAAAGGCAATTTTAAATCTTTTTTTATCAATATATGTTGGAATTTTAGCAAAATTCATTGACAACATAGTCTTTTTGTGATATTATATTTTAAGTTCATTTTGGGTCAGTAGCTCAGTTGGATAGAGCATCGGCCTTCTAAGCCGAGGGTCGGGGGTTCGAATCCCTTCTGGCTCACCATTTTGAGAGTATTTTTGAAATACTCTCTTTTTATTTTAGACAACTTTGCATATTCATTTTACTGTATTTCAGCCTTTTATTACTTTTGAGTATATATATATATATCAAAAACTTTGTTATTGCATTACTTATTGCATTACTTTTTTAGTTTCTTATTTCCTTGAATTATTGAATATTAGTGATTTAAGAACATTAGCTGATTTAATTATATATGGGCAGAAAAATAATATTAATTGAATATTATTATATTCTGAAAAAACATCTAAAATAGATGTTTTTCAGAATATAATATTTAATTTTAACGATATTTACATATATAAGTTGTATTATCTACCTTTATTTGTATTTCAACTGGTGTATCCGTTTCATCTGCAATACTTTTAGGCATTTCAGCTAAATAATAAATTTTTTGTGATGTTAAAGGCTTAATCCTTGTTAAACTTGTATATGTAAAACCTAGCGAATCATCTGGTATAGCTGAAAAACTAGAATAAGTATAATTGTTGTTATACTTAACCGTTACATTAGCAACGGAAGAAGCATCTAAATCTATTGTAGATATATTTTTACAGTCTAAAACTATATATAAATATGTATTGCTTGAATCATCAACTTGATAATAATTATAGAACGTAGGTTTTTTTGGTGGTTCTACTTTTTGACTAAAATCAGCACTTTCAATTTTTACTTCTACATCTTTTCCAGTTATTATTTCATCCATTGCAATTTGTTTTGTTTGGTTGCTATTTGTACTACTGGAACTACTTACACCAGTAGCATCATCTATTGCATCTCCTACATCTTGTAAAGCCTTACCTACTGCAAAATACATATTATAGACAATTATAATCGATATAATTCCCAATACAAAACCAGCTATTGCTTTTCCTCTTTCCGCATTTTTAACTATTCCTATAATTCCAAATATAATACTCAATATACTCAATATTATTGATACATAATTTAATATAGGAATAAAACACATACAAATTGCAATAATACCTAATACCATTGAAGCTGTGCTTAAACCACTTTTTTTCTTTGATTCTTCCATAAAAATTCTCCTTTCTTATCTTTTATGGATAAATTTTAACATAATTTTCCAAAATTTGCAATACATTTGTTATGCATACATTATATATTTTTGTACATATAATTGTATTATGAGGTGTTAATATGAAAAAATTTAAAATTCCTTCTATTCCATCTACTACTAATAAATGTATTCGTTTCCCTAATGATGTCATTGACAATGTAGAAAAGGCTATTCAAGGAACAAATTGTACCTTTACTGCATTTGTAATAGAGGCTGTTAAAATAGCATTAGAAAACTTAGAAAATGATTAGAAAAATTTACTACTAAAATATGAAAAAACGTTGAAGTGAGAACTCCAACGTTTTTATTTTTTTGTTAATCTATTTGAATTTTTTTCTTTTCTTCTAATTTTTTAGGTTGTTCTTTTGGAACTGTTAAAGATAATATACCATTTTTAAAAGTTGCCTTTATATCTTCTTCTTTTATATTTTCTCCTACATAAAAGCTTCTTGAACACTCTCCGAAATATCTTTCTTTATGAACATATCTTTCTTCTTCGTCTGATTCGTCTATGCTTTTATTTGTTTTAGCTGTTATTCTTAGATATCCGTGGTCCATTTCAATGTCTATGTTTTCTTTGTCATAACCTGGCAAATCTACCTCTATGATATAGTCATTTCCTTTCTCTTTAATATCTGTCCTCATAATTTTAGCATCTCTTCTGTCTAAAAATGAATCATCAAAAAAATCATTAAATAAATCAAATTCATTTCTCTTTTTTGGTATCATCATCATAATAAATCACTCCTTTAAAATAAATTTTATGTGTTGACACCATTTTCAGGTAGCACATATTGATTTTTAAGCTAGCTTTAAAAATCTTTTTTGAAAGTACTTTTTTCATTATCTATATTATAGCACTATTTTTAGCAAAGTCAATAGCCGAGTGCTAATTTTTTTGAAAAACTTTTATTTTTCGTTTCCATAATATTATTATTCAAAACTTAATTAATTATTCTATTATATTTTTCTATATATAATTTATTGGCAATTTTCCCTGAATTATAATAGTTTATTTGTAATTTATTGTTTCCTAATAAATTTTTATTTTCTAATATGTCTTTTAATCTATTTGCAACTCCTTGACTTCCATCTATTATAAGTATTTCATTTGAAAATACCTGTAATAAAGTTTCTTTAAATAATGGAAAATGTGTGCAACCTAATACTAATGTTGAATAATTATTTAAATTATATTTTTTTAATCTATCTTCTATGTATTTCTTTACTTCACTAGAATTAAATTCCATTCTTTCTGCAAATTCAACAAGTTTAGGCATATCTATTAAATCTACTTCTTCGAAAACATTTAGTTTTTTTACCAAATTTTGTAATTTTTCTTCTCTAATTGTAGTAGGAGTTGCCATTATTAAAACTCTCTTGCCATTTCTTTTTTCTATTGCAGGTTTTACAGCAGGTTCTATTCCTATTATTGGAATATCATATTTATCTCTTAAATCATTTACAGCAATACTTGTTGCTGTATTACAAGCTATAACTATTGCTTTAACATTTTTAGAAATGAGAAATTTTATTGCCTTTTCTATGTAAATTTTTACTTCTTCTTTTGGTTTAGTCCCATAAGGTACATTATCTGTATCTGCATAATAAATATATTTTTCATTTGGCAATATCTCAATTATTTTTTTTAATACCGTTAGTCCTCCTAACCCTGAATCAAATACACCTATTGGATTATTATCCATATCTACAACTTCTTTCTATTAATATATCTAAAATATATTATATTCTTTAAAATATTTTTATTGAGGTAATTATATGTTAAATCTTTTAAAAAATCAATAATCTCCTTAATTTATGCTATATTGCATATATTTCTGGGCTATTTCATATATTTTTATTGAGGAGCTTTTATAATGTTAAATATACTTTGGCCAATATTTATTATAGTTTCATATGCTTATGCTTGCTTTTCTGGAAATTTAGAAAATATTAATAATGGAATATTTTCTTCTTGTAGTGATGCAGTTGAGCTAACTATTACTTTTTTTGGAACTATTACTCTATGGTGCGGAATTATGCAAATTGCAGAGGATAGTCATTTGTCTGAAAAACTTGCAAAGCTTTTAAAACCAATTATACGATTCCTTTTTCCAGAAGTAAAAAATGATGAAAAAATTAATAGTGAAATATCTTTAAATATGATTGCTAACATTTTAGGGCTTGGAAATGCTGCTACTCCATTAGGTTTAAAGGCTATGAAATCTCTTCAAGAAAAAAATTCTACCAAAGATACGCTTAGCAATCCTATGTCAATGCTCATTTTACTTAATACTGCATCTTTACAATTTATTCCAACTACAATAATTGCAATAAGAGTTTCCTTGGAATCTACAAATCCCACAAACATTATTGTTCCTGTATGGATTTCAACACTTTTAGCGGCTTTTGCTGGTGTTTTTGCAGTTAAACTTTTTATTAAACTTGGAAAATAAGGAGATAATTATGTCTTTGATAAATTATATATCTATAATAGCGGTGCCTTTTGTAATTTTTTACATAGTTGCTTATGGTTTTTTTGCAAAAATAAAAGTCTTTGATAGTTTTTTAGTCGGCTGTAAAGAAGGAATTAATACTGTTATAAAAATTTTTCCAACACTAGTTGGTCTATTCTTAGCTATCAGTGCTCTAAGAAATTCTGGGATTTTGGATCTATTATCTAATATTCTTTCACCTATACTTAATTTATTCAAAATTCCATCAGAAATTCTACCACTTATGCTTGTTCGTCCCATATCAGGAAGTGCATCTACTGCTGTCGCATTAGACATTATGAAAAATTGCGGAGTAGATACAATTATTCGGATCTATTGCTTCTACAATTATGGGCTGTACTGAAACTACTTTGTATACTATTGCTATTTACACAAGTGCTATTGGAATAAAGAAAATACGCTTCGTTCTTATAGCTGCACTTATTGCAGATATAGTTCGGTATGCTTTCTTCTGTTATTCTTTGCCAAATTTTGTAAATTCATTTTTTTGATTTTGTCGATTTTTGTCGTATTTTGTCGCAAACTTTTTCTTGACTTTTGTCGATATTTAAGCTATCATTATAATAGTTTTTATATTGTTATTTTTTGAATCTGTTAAGGTCATGTTAGCCTTTCTAGAATTTTATTTGTAAAGTTTCATTTTACAAATATTACCAATTTTTTTAAATATTAATATTTTATATTTTGTAAATATTTACCTATATTTTAAAAGCTTTTACACTTGTAGAGGACTGCAAATTTTTTTATCTTTTCTTCGCGCCCCCATTTTTTATATAGCGAAGAACAATCCTCTACAGCCTCCATTAGGAGTTATATATCTAACTTTACAGGAGTTTTATTACTCCTGTATTTCTATTTTTTTACACTTCTTATCGATTTTTGTTGATTTTTGTAGTTTTTTATGATAATATAATTTGTGAATATATATTTGTTAAATTTAACCAAATTTTAATTTTATTTTAAAGGGGGAGATACTTATAATTAAATCTACTGGAATTATAAGAAAGGTTGATGAACTTGGTAGGATTGTGATACCAAGAGAAATTAGACTTATGCTTGAAATACAAGAAAAAGATCCTCTCGAAATTTTTATCGAAGGAACATCAGTTATCTTAAAAAAATACAATCCGAATTGTATTTTTTGTGGAAGTAGTAAAGACTTACACCTTTATAAAAATAAATTAGTTTGTGCTAAATGCAAAGATGATATTAATAATTTATAGTCTTACTTCTACATCTTTATGATTTATATAAAATAAAGACCCTTTTATAAATTATATTTAAGAGGTATAATTTATTTGAGCCCTTTTATTTTATATAAATTTCATAAGAATTGTTTATAAATTTCATCTTTTTTTACTTTTCTATCTTTTGCTATTCGTTTTATAATTTCTTTTTTTTCATATCCCAAATTTTCATAAAATTTGTAATGGTCTTCTATTGACATATCTTCAAATTGATTTTCTTGACTTATTGGACATTTGTCAATAACTATTACAAATTCACCTTTTGGTTCTTTTAGATTTTCTAGCAATTCTTCTGCTGTTCCTGAAAAATATTCTTCGTGTATTTTAGTTAATTCTTTTGCTAAAACTATTTTTCTTTGATTTGTTACTTTTTTTAAATCTTCCAATGTTACAATTAGCTTATGTGGTGCTTCATATAATATAGTCGTTTTCGTTGCAATTTCTATTTCTTCTAATTTTTCTTTTCTAGATTTCTTATTTAATGGTAAAAAGCCTAAAAAAGTAAATTCCTTTGGATCTATCCCTGATGCAATAAGTGCACTAATTAATGCACAAGGACCAGGAATTGGAATTACTTGTATATTTTCTTTTATAGCTATATTTACAATTTCTTCCCCTGGATCTGATATAACTGGCGTTCCAGCATCAGATACTAATGCTATGCTATTACCTTTTTTTAGTTTCTCGATAATCTCTTGCCCTTTTTCCTCTGTTGAATGTCTATGATAGCTGATCATAGGTTTTGCAATTTCAAAATGATTTAACAGTTTTAATGTTTGTCTTGTATCTTCTGCAACAATGCAGTCCACTTCTTTTAATATTTTTAAAGCTCTCAAAGTAATATCTTCAAGATTTCCAATTGGAGTTGCAACTAAATATAATTTCCCTGACATTTTTGCTCCCTTCTATGTATCTTTCTATATTTTATTATATATTTTTAATATATCTTCTGTATATTTTCCATCATCATCGTATATGTATAATGGCCCTTTGACCTTCAAATATTTTCTTGCATTTTTTGTTGCTTTTATTAAAATTAAAACTGGTTTGCTATTAACTCTTGAATATACTAGTTGTAATTCCTTAGGTTCTAATTTATATTTTCTGCAATATTCAAAAATATCAACTAATCGCTCTGGCCTATTTACCATATACATAGTTCCTCTATCTTTTAAAGCATTACTTGCTGAATATATAAAATCTTCTAAATTGCCTTCAATTTCATGTCTTGAAATTAACTTAATATTATTATCGTTAACTAATCCAGTGTTTTTTTCCTTGTATGGAGGATTAGTAACAACCGCATCAAATTGCATATTTAATGGTATTTTTTTTATATTTTCATTTATAATTTCTATTCTGTTTTCTAAATTATTTAATTTAATATTTCTTTTTGCAAGATCTGCAACTTCTTTCTGTACTTCTGCCCCAACTATTTTTGCTCCTTCTACCTTTGCAGATAGCAATAATTCTAATATTCCTGTTCCTGCTCCTAAGTCTAATATTTTGCTGTTTTTCTTTATTTCACTTGCAAATCCTGATAGCAAAACGCTGTCTATTCCAAAACAAAACCAGTTTTTATTTTGAATTATTTTTAGGTTATTTATTTGCAAATCATCTATTCTTTCATTCTCTTTTAATTCCATAAGTAACTCTTTTCTATAAATTTAATATAATATATTATATAACAATTACGCGATTTTTCAAGTAAAAATTAGGGGGTTTTATGGAAAATAATCTATTTTACTCAAAAAGAGGTCAAAATCGGCTACAATAAAAAAGAAAAAATTAACTTTAAAAGAAAAAAAGAAAATACTCTTGCCTCATTAAATGAAGTTGAGAATTTTCTTTTTAATTACAAAAATTTTATTAAATATGTTAAATTATATAATTGGTTTAGAAAATAATATAAATTTAATCTGTCCTTACAAATGGTTCATTTAAGCCTAAATCAAAGGCATTAAATTTTTTATTTTCCTCTCCATTTATCAATATTTTAACAGAATTAACTTCATTCAGTTCTGTTAAAGTATCTACTATTTCATATATACTTTTACTTGCTATTTCAATATCTCCAACTTGATTATCTAAAAATTCTTGTGATAAGTCAACTTTTACCATATCTCCTACAAGTTCAGCATTATTAACTTTGGTTCCTTCTGGAATATAACTTTTTAATTTATCACTTTTTGGTCCTTCTATTAGCATTTCTACAAGTGCTTTATATGGATTTTCTAATAATACTTTTGCATCAACTACTCTTGCTTCAGGCATCAGCACATAATTTTCTGTATTAGTAAAATACAATGAAATCATAGTTTGCCTTTCTTGTTCATCTGTAATTTCTTCTATTGGCGTTATTTCAGTCTCAGCAATTTTGGCAGGTTTTTTTATAAATTTTATATAAATCAATATTCCTAGCACTACTAATAAAAGCGTAATAATCATTACTTTAAACAATATTTTTTTGTTCATATTTTAAACCATTCCCTTCTTTAATAAATCTCCTATAATAAAATATATGATAATTTGTCCAAAATATGAATAAAATTTAATAGCCATTTTCTTACATTGACAAATTTCAATTTTCCGTATAAAATTATAGTACAATATTATGATTTACGTAATTTAAGGAGTCTTTATTATGAGTAATGAAAATTTATTACATGTTGGTCTTGACGTAGGATCAACTACTGTAAAAATTGTTGTAATGAATAATAATTTAGAAACTATACATACCTCTTATGAAAGGCATTTTTCTGATACGAAAAATACTGTTTGTAAAGTGTTAGAGGAGCTTGCTAGTAAATATCCAAATAATGAATTTACTATCGCACTAACAGGCTCTGGTGCAATGTCTGCTGCTAACTTTTTGCATGTACCTTTTATTCAAGAGGTAATTTCTTGTAAGCGTGCAGTTGAAAAATATATTCCACAAACTGATGTTGTAATAGAGCTTGGTGGAGAAGATGCTAAAATAATATACTTTGATAAATTTGTTGAACAACGTATGAATGGTACTTGTGCAGGTGGTACAGGTGCATTCTTGGATCAAATGGCAAGCCTTTTACATACTGATACAGCTGGATTAAATGAACTTGCAAAAGATTATAAAACTATATATCCAATAGCATCTCGTTGTGGAGTTTTTGCAAAAACGGATATTCAACCACTTATAAATGAAGGAGCTGCAAAAGCAGATATCGCTGTTTCTATATTTCAAGCAGTAGTAAATCAAACAATTAGTGGTCTTGCTTGTGGTAGACCTATTCGTGGAAATGTTGCTTTTTTAGGAGGACCATTAAATTATTTATCTGAATTAAGAAAAAGATTTATAGAAACTCTTCATCTTACTCCTGAGCAAACCATTGTACCTAATGAGGCACATCTTTTAGTTGCAAAAGGAGCTGCATTAGATTCTTTAAATAGAAAACCAATTTCTGTTGAAAAATTAAAAAGTAAAATTGAAGTTTTAAGAAATTCACAAGATACAACTACAAGACCTTTATCACCTTTATTTTCAATAGATGCAGAATATGAAGAATTTAAAAAAAGACATGCAAAAGCAAAAGTTAAAAAAGGATCTTTGGAGAATTTTTCAGGAGATTGCTTCATTGGAATTGATGCTGGTTCTACAACTTCAAAATTAGCAATTATAGATAATGAGGGAAAATTAATTTATTCAATTTATAAAAGCAATGAAGGTGATCCACTAGGCAGTGTAGTAAATATGCTTAAAGAAGTATATAATGTTTTGCCAAAAGATGCAAAAGTGCGTTATGCAGGAGTTACAGGTTATGGAGAAAAACTAATACAAACTGCATTAAATGTGGATTTAAATGAAATAGAAACTATCGCACATTATAGAGCAGCATCTGAATTTATGCCAAATGTAACAAGTATTGTCGATATTGGCGGTCAAGATATGAAATACATAAAATTGAAAAATGGTGCAATAGATAATATTATGCTAAATGAAGCTTGTTCTTCAGGATGTGGTTCTTTTATAGAAACTTTTGCTAAAAGTTTAAATCTTTCTATTGAAGAATTTGTAGACGAAGCCTTAACTGCTAGACATCCTGTTGATTTGGGTTCTAGATGTACTGTTTTTATGAATTCAAAGATTAAACAGTCTCAAAAAGAAGGATATTCAGTAGGTGACATTTCTGCTGGTCTTTCAATATCTGTAATCAAAAATGCTATTCAAAAGGTTATGAAAATTAGAGATCCAGAAACTTTGGGAGATCATATTGTTGTGCAAGGTGGAACTTTTTATAATGATGCTGTTTTGCGTAGTTTTGAGCTTATTGTTGGAAAAGAGGTAGTAAGACCAGATATAGCAGGACTTATGGGTGCTTATGGTGTTGCACTTTTAAGTAAAGAACAATATGAATCAAATATGGATATGGAATATACTTCTACCTTAGCTACATTAGAAGATTTAAATAATTTACACATTACTGTCAGTCATACTAGATGTAATGGCTGTGAAAATCATTGTCAATTAACTATTAATAAATTTAATAATGGCAAAACTCATATTTCTGGAAACCGTTGTGAGCGTGGTGCAGGAATAACTTCTACAAGCTCGAATTTACCTAATTTAATAAAATATAAAAATGAAAGAATATTTAATTACGAACCACTCTCACTTGAAAATGCTCCAAGAGGAGTTATAGGAATTCCTAGAGTTTTAAATATATATGAAGATTATCCATTCTGGTTTACATTTTTTACTAAACTTGGTTTTAGAGTTATAATCTCAGAAAAAAGTACAAGGAAAACTTATGAAAAAGGTATAGAATCTATGCCTTCTGAATCAGTTTGTTATCCTGCAAAGCTTTCACATGGACATATTGTAAGTTTAATAGAATCAGGAATTAAAACAATATTTTATCCTTGCATACCATATTCTAGAAAAGAGTATGAAGCATCAGATAATAAATATAATTGCCCTATTGTTATTTCTTATTCAGAAGTTATAAAAAATAACGTGGAACAATTAAAAGGAGTTAAATTCATTAATCCTTTCTTACCTTTGGATGCTAAAAATTTAGTTGCTAGAATTATGGAATTAAAGGAATTTTCTGAATATAACTTTAATAAAAAAGAACTTATGGAAGCTGCAATCGCTGCAGAACAAGAATATCAAAAATGTAAGCAAGACATTAGAGATGAAGCAAGTAGAGCTTTAAAATATATGGAAGAAAATAATTTGAAAGGAATTGTTTTAGCGGGAAGGCCTTATCATATTGACTCTGAAATAAATCACGGAATTGATACATTAATTACTGGTCTAGGTCTTTGCGTACTTACAGAAGATTCAATCGCAAAAGATGTAATTGTTAAAAGACCTTTAAGAGTCGTTGATCAATGGGTATTTCATAGTAGATTATATGCTGCTGCAGATTTTGTTGGAAAGCATGATAATCTAGAATTAATCCAACTTAATTCTTTTGGTTGTGGAGTTGATGCAGTTACAACTGACCAAGTTGAAGAAATATTATCAAGTTATAACAAAATGTATACTCTTATTAAGATAGACGAAGTTAATAACTTAGGAGCTGTGCGTATTCGTATCAGATCACTTATTGCAAGTATTAATAAGCGTTTAGAAAAGAAAAATAGTTGTGATTCTTGCACTCCAAAAGGTGATTATGGAATATATAAAATTCCATTTACTAAAAAAATGAAAAAGGATTATACAATACTAATTCCACAAATGGCTCCTATTCATTTTGAATTAATAGAATCAGCTGTTAAAGCCTCTGGTTATAACGTAAAGTTGTTAGATACATGTACACCAAAGACAGTTGAGACTGGTCTTAAATATGTTAATAATGATGCTTGTTATCCATCTATTTTAACAACTGGGCAAATGATTGAAGCACTTCAATCTGGTAAATATGATGTAAATAAAACTGCGCTTATTATGTCTCAAACTGGTGGTGGATGTAGAGCAACAAATTACATTGGATTTATTAGAAACGCATTAAAAGATGCTGGTTTTCCACAAGTTCCTGTTATATCTTTCAATATTGTAGGTATGGAAAAAAATCCTGGATTTAAGATTACTATACCTTTGATAGAAAGATTATTAAAATCAGTAATTTATGGAGATTTACTTCAAAAATTGCTTTTAAAAAATAGAGCTTATGAAGTAAATAAAGGTGAAACTCAAAAATTATATGAAAAATGGATGGAAAAAAGTAAAGTTTTAGTAGAAAAATCAAATTCTAAACAATTTAAACAAAGCATTTATGATATGGTTAATGATTTTGAAAAAGTCGAATTGGATACTTCTACTAAAAAGCCTAAAATCGGAGTTGTTGGTGAAATATTAATTAAGTATCATCCTTTTGGAAATAACTTTGTTATTAATGTATTAGAAAATGAAGGTGCCGAAGTTATAATGCCTGATTTTATGGGATTTATCAAATTTATGGCAACACACAAGATTACATTTAATGCTTTGCTTAATACTGATAAAACAAAAGCAAAATTATTTAAATTTGCATTAAAATTAATTGATATATTTGAAAAGGATGTAAAAATTGCATTGAATAATTCTTCTAAGGGTTATTTATTACCTAGTGATATTTGGCATTTAGAGGAAAAGGTAAAAGATATATTATCTATTGGAAATCAAACTGGTGAAGGTTGGTTTCTAACAGCAGAAATGATTGAATACATAGAAAATGATATTCCAAATATAGTTTGTGTTCAACCTTTTGCTTGTCTTCCAAACCATGTTGTCGGAAAAGGTGTAATTAAAACAATACGTTCAAAATATCCAAATGCTAATATTTCTCCTGTTGATTATGATCCAGGAGCTAGTGAAGCAAATCAAACAAATAGATTAAAATTATTAATTACTGTTGCTAAAGATAATTTAGCAAAGGCAGAAAAAAATAATATTAAATTAGAAAAAAATATTGAAGAAATTTCAGAACAAAAAAATCAAAAAGAATTAATAGAAAAATAAAACGATAAAAAAAGAATAATAATTATTAGAAAATTATTATTCTTTTTTTATTATTTTTATAATATTGTCTAAAATTTTTTAAAAATTATAAATTTTATTTCTTTTATTTTAATTTATTATTTTATTTTTTTAAAAATAACAAATAATTATTTAAAATATTTTATTTTTATTCAAAAATATTTTAAAATTATCTAATTTTTTATAATTAATTTAATTATTATTTTTCAAAATTTAATTTTTCTATATAATTTTTAATAATATTTTATATTTTTTTGTTTTATTTTATAATTATTAAATATTTTTTATAATTTTTATCAAATTTTTTATTTATTTATTTGTTTTTTTCTATTTAAAAGTCACTCTTCTTTTAGTTTGATTGCGATTTTACATAATCTATTTATTTCGGTGCGTTATGCTTCTGCTTTTGCATTTTTTATACGATTATTTGTTCTTCGATATTGTTTTCGGACTGTTTTCCAGTTTTTTCCATTTTTTCTCGTTTTTTTGCTAAAAAGTTATCCACATTGATTTAATATTTTTTAGGGATTTTAGCGTAATATAGCGCATTTGTTTTGTGACTTTAATGGATAACCTTTGATTTCTCTGCACCATTTTTTTGGTCACTTTTTTATTAAGTCCCTATTTTTTTGCTTAATTTTGATTCGATTTTTTAGTTACATTTTTTCAGATTTTGATTCGCACATTTTTTAATTTTTAATTTTTCAACCTAATTTTTAAATTTTTTTTATATTTTTTTGAAAAATAAATAAAATTATTGATTTATTTTTCAAAAAATTTAATATTTAATCATCTTTATTTTTTTATTTTTAACATTTTTCTGATTATAATTTGTAAAGAAATAACTTTTTGTATATTTGAATTTATTTTTATTGTTATTTATATTAAAAATAATATTATATTTAATATTGTTTTTCTATTATCTTTTTTATTTTCATAAAATATTATTTTTTATTTTGTATATTTCAGATTATAATTTATAAAAAAATAAATTCCTTATTTGTATAAATTTATTTTATTCTTATTTATATTAATTCTACATTATATTATTTTCATTTCGTATGATTTAAAATAAATAATTATTTAATATATGATTTAATTTTTATTCTATTTATATTTTATAATGAATATTTCACTTTTTTATATTGTTATTTTTATAATATTCTATATCTTTTTATTTTATTTTAGAATTTTTATTAGATTTCTTATTTATTTTTTTATTTTTTTCTTCATTTTTATTATTTTACATAATATGGTTATTTGCATGCGTTATGCTTTCTTTTTTTGCATTCATGTGCGATTATTTGTTCTGCGATATCATTTTTGTATTGTTTTCCAATTTTTTCCATTTTTTTGTTTGAAAGTTATCCACATTAATGCGACCCTTTTTAGGGATTTTAGTATGATCTAGTTCTTCTGCTTTACAGTTTCATTGCATTATTTTTGGTTCCTTTGTACCATTTTTTATTCTGTTTATCATTTTCTATATAAATTTTTGACCAAATTTTGTACAATTTTTTAGTTACTTCTTTTATTGATTTTCTTTTTTATTTCGATAAATTCTAAAAAATTTTCTTTTTTTCTCATATATTTTTTAATTTTTTATAATTATTTTGCAATTTTTTAATAAAAAATATAAAATAAATAATTTAAAATACAAATTATTTGTTTTATTTTATTTTATTTAATTTATAAATTTTTTTATTAGTTATTTTTAGAATAATATATTTATATTTATTTATAATATGAATTTATTATAAAGATTTCCATTTTTTTATAAGTAATAATTATTATTTATTAATACGCTAGTATTTATGATTATTTTTACATGATTTATTGAACAAAAAAATAATATTTAATTAAAATTATTAAAATAAAAAATCTATCACATTAATTGCATAAAAATAAATCTTGTAAATATTGATGTTTCAATACTTACAAGACTTATCTCGTCTGGCGTAGGTGGAGGGATTTGAACCCTCGCGGCCACTTACGCAACCCTAACGGTTTAGCAAACCGTCCCCTTCAACCACTTGGGTACACCTACATGTGACTTACTTATTATAATATATTTTTTTATTTTAGTCAATATTTTTCTTACTTTTTCCTCTTATTATTATATTGGCGGAGAGTGTGGGATTTGAACCCACGGTAGGTTATTCGCCTACACCAGTTTTCGAGACTAGCACCTTAAACCAACTCAGACAACTCTCCAAAATATAAATAAGAACAGCTTAACACTGTTCTCGTTTTGGCGCAGAGGGTGGGATTCGAACCCACGGTAGGCTATAAACCTACGCCAATTTTCAAGACTGGTGCCATAAACCAACTCGACCACCTCTGCATATTATAATTGCTTACAACAGTATATATATTAACATATTTATGGTTATTTTGTCAATATAAATTTAAAATTTTACGCTGTTTTAAATGAATATTTCCTTGTGTATCATTTTATAATTCTTCGTAAGTATTGTAATTCTTTTTATATTTTTATTATTTGCTAAACAATTAATTTATATTTAAGCATTAATTGCTCTTTTTATTGCTTCTTGTTCTTCTTCTGTAATTCTATATTTAGATTCTCCTTTTATAATTGGTTTTGCATATATATTAGACATTTCTCTTGAATAAATGCCATTAAATACAACTCCGTCATTTTTCTCATTTAAAAGTGCAACTGTAAAACTTAAATCATTTCCTGTATCTTTGTAGGCGTTATATCTATAAATTCCGACTTTCTGTATGCAATTTTTCATATCCGTATCTAATCTAACGCAAAAATCTTGCAATTCTTCATTTTTAGCAATTACTTTATTCATTTTGTCTATATGTTTTCCAAGAATTTCTTCAAGGTTTGTTCCATTACCAACCTTTTCCATAAACTTTTTATATTCTTTTCTTATCTTTCTTAGCTTAATAATATTAATTACATATAATATAAATAATAGACATATTAGTCCTGATAATATGAGCAAAAAATTATCTGTTCTTATAAAACTTAATATTGTATCCAAACTAACACTCTCCCTTGGCTTATTTTTTTATAAGCTCTAATAATCTCTCCAAGTCCTCATTTGACTTATATTCAATGATTATTTTTCCTTTCTTTTGCCCTGCTTGTAAATTAACTTTTGTGCCAAAGAAATTCTGGAATGAATCTTCTATATCTCGATATATAGCCTCATATTTTAAATCTTTTTTCTTCATTTTCTTTGTAACTTTTGTTTTATTCTCTACTTCTCTTACATTTGAGCCTTTTTCGATAATTCGTAATGCCATTTCTAGTTGTTTATCGCCATTCTCTATTGCAAGTAAAGCTCTACAATGTCCCTCTGTTAATTTACCCTCTTTTGCAAGTTCTAATACTCTTTTATCTAAATTTAATATTCTAACCGTATTTGCGATAGCACTTCTACTTTTTCCTAATATTTCAGAAACTTGTTGTTGAGTTAATGAATATTCTTCCATTAATGTCTTTATTCCTTCTGCTTTTTCTACCGTGTTTAAATCTTCCCTTTGTATATTTTCGATTAAAGAGATTTCTTTATTTTTTCTTTGATCATCATCTCTTAAAATTGCTGGAATAGTCTTCAAACCTGCCTTTTTACAAGCTCTCCATCTTCTTTCTCCTGCGATTATTTCATAATATCCTTGTTTTTTACTTACAATTATTGGTTGTATCACCCCATATCTTTTGATAGAGTCAGAAAGTTCCTCTAATGCTTCTTCGTCGAAATGTTTTCTAGGTTGTGTCCTATTTGGTTCAACTTCATTTACTTCTAATGTAAGTATTTTTTCGCCTTCTTTTATATCTTCTTCTATATTTTGTACATTCGTACTTGAAAATAATGCATCTAATCCTTTACCTAAGCCAGTTTTTTTAGCCATCGTTTTTCCTCCCTATTCTTTACTATGTTTGGCAACTCTTGCCTCTTCGTTTTTATTTAAAAATTCCCTTGCTAATTTTTCATAGCATTTTGCACCTTTAGACTTTGGATCATATATGGTTATAGGCATTCCATAGCTTGGTGCTTCGCTTAGCCTTACATTTCTAGGAATAACAGTCTTATATACTCTATCCTCAAAATATCTTTTTACTTCTTTTACCACTTGGTTTGATAAATTTGTCCTGGCATCATACATTGTAAGTAATGCACCCTCTATTTCAATATTTCTATTTAAATGTCTTTTAACTAAATTAATTGTATTTATTAGTTGTTCCAACCCCTCTAATGCATAATATTCACATTGTATAGGAATCAATACACTATCTGATGCAGTAAATGCATTCAATGTAACAAGACCTAATGATGGTGGACAATCTATAATCATATAATCATAGTCATATTTTATTTCCTCGATTTTTTCTTTTAATCTATTTTCTCTAGAAATTAGCGAAACAAGTTCTACTTCGGCACCAGCCAAATTTATATTAGAAGGACAAACATCTAAATTTTTTATTGATGTTTTCTTTGCCGCTTCCTTTATACTCACATCATTTATAATTACATCATAAACAGATTTGTCAATTTCTTTGCTTATCCCTATTCCACTTGTTGCATTTCCCTGAGGATCAGCATCAATCAACAATACTTTTTTACCTTTTTTTGCAAGTATTGTACTCAAATTCACAGCAGTAGTTGTCTTACCTACTCCTCCTTTTTGATTTGCTATTGAAACTACTTTTCCCAATGTTGATTCCTCCTTATTTATGTAAACTTCTTCGCTATTTTTAACATATTTATAATATAAAATTATAATAAATATGTCAATATTTTTTTAATTTTTATTTCTATTTTTTTGCTCTAAATAAATCAAAAGTACTGATATATCAGCAGGTGAAACTCCTGATATTCTTGATGCCTGTCCAACTGATGAAGGTTTGTGTTTGTTTAATTTTTGTCTAGCTTCTAAACTTAATCCTTTAATTTGTTCATAATCAATATCTTCTTTTAGTTGCTTTTGTTCTAATTTTTTAAACTTCACAACTTGTGCTTCCTGCATTTTTATATATCCTTCATATTTTAATTGTATTTCTACTTCTTTTACCACAGCCTTAGGAAGTTCTAAGTTTCTTTCTTCATCTATTTCTGCTAAATCTTTGTATGTAAGTTCTGTCCTTTTTAATAATTCAGAAAGTTTTACACCTGTTTCAATTGGAGTCGTTCCATGTGAAACTAAAAAATCATTTACTTCTTTTGATGGTTTGATAGTTTTTGCTTTTAATCTTTCTATTTCATTAGAAATTTCATTTTGTTTCTTTTTAAAATCATTATATCTCTCATCAGATATTAAGCCTATTCTATATCCTTTTTCAGTTAATCTTAAATCTGCATTATCTTGTCTTAATAATAATCTATATTCTGCTCTTGAAGTCATCATTCTATAAGGCTCATTAGTTCCTTTTGTTACTATATCATCAATCAATACACCAATATATCCATCTGATCTGTCAAGAATTAAAGGCTCTTCTCCCCTTAATTTTAGTCCTGCATTAATTCCTGCAATTATTCCTTGGGCTGCTGCTTCTTCATATCCTGATGTTCCATTTATTTGGCCAGCAAAAAACATACCTGAATATTTTTTTAATTCCAAAGATAGTTTAAGCTGAGATGGTTCTATACAATCATACTCTATTGCATAGGCTGGTCTTGTAAATTCTACATGCTCTAATCCAGCGATTGTTCTATACATTTCGATTTGCACATCTTCTGGAAGAGATGAACTCATACCTTGTACATACATTTCCTCTGTATTTTCTCCCATAGGCTCTATAAAAATTTGATGTCTTTCCTTATCGCTAAACCTTACCACTTTATCTTCTATAGAAGGACAATATCTTGGTCCAGTTCCTTCTATTTTTCCTGAATAAAGTGGTGAACGATGTAAATTTTTTCTTATAATTTCATGTGTTTTAGCATTTGTGTATGTTAAGTAACAAGGGATTTGATCTATCTTCTTTTCTTTATTCTCAAATGAGAACATTTCAATCTCATCATCCCCATTTTGAATCTCCATTTTTGAAAAGTCTATAGATCTTCTATTCACCCTTGCCGGTGTTCCTGTTTTGAATCTAACTATATCTATTCCTAAATTTTTCAAACAAGTTGATAATTTATTAGCTGGAAATACTCCGTCAGGTCCACTTTCATATGAAACTTCACCTATAAATATTTTTCCTTTTAAATATGTACCTGTTGCAAGAATTACACATTTAACATTATAGATAGCTCCGATGTTTGTTGTGACACTTTTTACTGCTCCGGTTCTCTACCTTTATATCCACAATCTCTGCTTGCTTAATAGATAGGTTCTCTTGTTTTTCTAGAGTATGTTTCATCTCTATATGGTATTTTTTTCTATCAGCTTGTGCTCTTAAAGAATGTACAGCTGGTCCTTTAGAAGTATTTAACATTCTTGACTGAATAAATGTCTTGTCAATATTTTTGCCCATCTCTCCTCCGAAGAGCATCTATTTCTCTAACTAAATGTCCTTTGGATGTTCCTCCTATATTAGGATTACAAGGCATATTTGCAATAGCCTCTAAGCTAATAGAAAAAAGCAACGTTTTAAAACCCATCCTTGCTGTTGCAAGTGCTGCTTCACATCCTGCATGTCCTGCTCCTATTACTGCTACATCATATTCCCCTGCAAAATATTCCATTTGTTTTTCCTCCTATTATTTGTTAATTATGAAACAAAAAAGTCTGTTCGTATTTTATTTTCCCAAACAAAATTTTTTAAATATCTCTTTTATAATATCCTCTGAAGCGCTTTCGCCTGTAATCTTTCCTATCTCATTTAAGCACTCTATAATGTGAACGCTAATTACATCAATAGGCATTTTATTTTTAATAGATTCTACTGCATTTTCTATACACCTTTCCATATTTCTAATAGCCTGTTTATGCCTGTTATTTGTGATTGTTAAACTTTCATCTACTTCAATCTTGTCAAGCTTGTACATATTAGAAATTTCTTCATAAATAGCCTCTATCCCCTCTTTTTTTAATGCTGAAATGGCTATGATTGGCTTATCCTGGTTTATTCCTTTCAAATCATTTTCAGTAGTTTGCATTATTAAATCAGTTTTATTTAATAAAATAATTCCATTTTTATTCTTAATAAATTCTAAGATTTCCCTATCTTCTTCATCTAGCTTTTTACTTGCATCTATTATAAAGATTATCAAATCTGCTTCTTCTGCTATTTCTTTTGCCTTATTAATACCTATTTTTTCTATTTCATTATCTGTAGTTCTAATTCCTGCTGTATCTATTATTTTTAAAGGAATTCCATCTATTTGAATAAATTCTTCTATCGTATCACGTGTCGTTCCTTCAAATTCAGTAACAATAGCTCTATCCTCTTTTAAAATTGCATTTAATAATGAAGATTTCCCTGCATTTGGTTTTCCAATTATTGCGACTTTTATTCCATCTTTTAAAAGTTTACCATTGTCAAATGTTTTTTCTAATTTTATAAAGCTTTCTTTAACATCCTCTAATATTTTCAAAACTCGTTCATTAGTTACTTCTTCTACATCATACTCAGGATAATCAATCGAAGCTTCTATGTCCACCATTATCTCCATTAATTTTTCTTTTATTTTTCCTAGGTCTCGAGATAATCCTCCGATTTAATTGTTTAATTGATGCTCTTGCTTCTTTTTCTGTTTTTGCATTTATTATATCAATTACCGCTTCAGCCTGTGATAAATCTATTCTTCCATTTAAAAAGGCTCTCTTTGTAAATTCTCCAGGCTCTGCAAGCTCTGCCCCATTTTTTAAGCATACCTCAAGAATTTTATTCATAACAAGAGTTCCGACCATGTGAATTAATTTCACACATATCTTCTGTTGTAAAAGACTTTGGCGCTTTAAAAAATGAAACTAATACTTCGTCTATTATTGTTTCATTATCTACAATATATCCATAATTTATAGTGTTTGCTTCAATGCTGAAATTTTCCTTTTTAGGTTTAAAAATCTTTTTAATTATTTCAAAAGATTTTTCTCCACTCATTCTAATAATTCCTATACCTGCATTCCCTACGGCTGTTGATATTGCAACTATTGTACTCATTTTCCCTCCTATTAAATAAAAAATAAAGCCAAAATGAGAAATATCCAAAATTTATTTTGAATATACAATCCTCACTTTGACCTTAGATTGAATATTATATTTATTATTATTTTAAAGAAACAACAACTTTTCTATGTGTCCCCTCTCCTATACTTACTGTTTTAACTTTTTCATTATCTTGTAATTTCATATGAATAATTTTTCTTTCATATGGAGTCATAGGTTCTAAAGTTATTGATTTTCTAGTTCTTATAACACTTTTTGCAATCTTTTCTGCAAGCTCTTCTAATGCTTTTCTTCTTTTTTCTCTATAATTTAAAATATCTAATTCCACTCTAACTTTTTCATCACATTCTTTTGTCGCAATTGCAGTTAAAATTGTTTGAAGAGCATTTAATGTTTCTCCCCTATATCCTATTAAAAAGTCTGCTTTTTTATCCTCTATATCTATACTTATTACATTTCCTTCTAATTTGAATGCTATTTCTAGCTTTTCACCAACAGTTTTTTCAAAAAACCTATCTAAAAATTCTTTGATTAATGCCTGGCATTTTTCTAATTTTTTTATATCTATTTCTACTTCAACTCTTGGCTTTTCTACTCTTTCTCTAACAACATTTTCTTTTAATTTCATTTCAACTTTTACAACTCTTGGTGTTAGTATGTCAAAAAAGCTTCTCTTTTCTTCATTTTCTAATACTTTTATCTCTACATCACTTTTGGATACTTTTAACTCTTTAAGACCATTTTCTATTGCTTCATTTGTAGTTCTTCCTTCAAATATCCTAGCCTCACTCATTTACAAGCTCCTCCTTATCCTTAAATATTCTATTCAAAATTAATCTTTCTACTATCATTAAAATATTATTTATTAACCAATATAAAGCAAGACCTAATGGAGCAACTAAAGAAATTGAAATTGCAATTATTGGCATCATATATGTCATATTTCTATTCGTTTGAGCCATTACATCTATTTCCTCTTCCCCATTTTCGTCTAATTTCTTTTCTTTATTCTTCTCAGATTTCTTTTGCATTGATGTCGTTATTTTCATAGAAACGAAAGAAGAAATTACATATAATACAGGAATTACATAGGTTTTCCAATCTTTAAAATCCTTAGATGGAATGCTACTTAAATCTAGTCCTAAAAATTCCATATTTATATATACTCTATCGTCTTCTGCCGATTTTTCTCTTATTATTGATATTTCTGGATATGCATCATTACTTCCTGTTTCTTCTTTAATCTGTGTTGTATAATCTGTAATTAATTCTGGATCTACTTTTTTCATATATGTTAATGGAGATCTTACTAAATAAAATACTGCAAATAATAATATAATTTGAACTATTGCACTGAAACATCCGACTAAATGGATTTAGTTTTTCTCTTTTATATAACTCCATCGTCTCTCTTTGCAATGCTTCTGGATTATTTTTATTTTTTACTTGAAGTACTTTTAATTCATCTTGAATTTTTGTAGTTTTTTTCATTGTTTTTTGTTGATTTATTGAAATTGGTAATAAAACAATTTTTACAATTAATGAAAATAATACTATTGCAAATCCATAATTTTGAATTAAATTATATAAAAAATTTAATAAATATCCAAATAAATTAGCAAAAAATGCAATCATATATT
>CANRFH010000013.1 GCA_947629835.1 uncultured Clostridia bacterium
TCTTTAAAAAACTCAAAATCTCTTGCATATTGAACATTAGTTGGATTTCTTCTTGTTCTTAATAACAATTTTTGATAAACATTTCTATATATTCTTAAATTATCGTTTTCTTGCATCTCTTTTTGCTTAACTTTGAAATATCCAATTTCTTTACAAGTTTTTCCGTTTTCAAAAATATTGTTACAATACATTTCATCAGATCTATTATCTGGAACGAAGAATTTACCACAATTCCTGCATTTTTTTATCTCAATGTTAAGTTTTGCTATTTCTAAAAGTTCTATAAGTAATGTTTGAATAATATCAGTACATTCAATAAAATATGAAGAAGAAATATTAGCTTTATTTATTATTCGCTGTGTTTCATCTTGTCTCATAGGAAAGTCTGAATAATCTCTTAATATTTCAAATGCAGATAAATTTATTCTAACCTTATTATTATCAAAGTAATGATAAAAAGATTTGTTCATAGCATCACTATTTGTCATGACTTGAAATCTTTGTAATGGAGTTAAATCTTTTATTTCTTCTAAATAATTCATATTAAATATGTATTCAATATCGAGTATTATGTCTTGCCTAAATGAAACAAAAATATATTTATATTCATTAAATAATGTATCAAATGATTTTTCGTATTCTTCAGCAGGAACTGGAAAATCTGAATATTTTATATCTGTTAAATTCAAGAAAAAGTTTATCCCATATTTTTTTATGAAAGACTTAAAACTATCGGTATTTTCAAAATCAGTATTTAGAAAATCACAAAGTTGTTCTCCAATATTAAGCTCACTTTTTTGTATATGTGATGTATAAGTATTTTCATATTTTTTATAAACATTGTAAATAATTATTTTCTTTTTAGTATTTTCATCAAAGTAGAATTTGTTACTATTCGTTTCTAACAGATTAAATAAGTTATCCATAAACTCACTCCCATCTACATTTTAAAAGCATTTGTTATTTTATAATAAATATTTTATCATAAACTATTGACAAGCGCAATAGAAGATGTTAAAATTTTGTTAGTTGCTAAAATATATGCTTGCAAAAACTAACAAGCGTTAGCACATTGAAAATTGAATACCTAATAGCTAAATACAAGATAATGATACACTTGCATAGCCACAGCTCGAGCGTGATAAAACCGTCGCAAGCAATGGGTGCAACTCGGCAAGAAAGCGGAGTGGTGAAAGTCCAGTGGAGTATGAAAGTACCGTTTAGCTATTCGCCCAAGATAGAGGGACTTAGAAAAATATCATCTAAAAATTATTAAGAAAGGAGGAGTAAGTTATATGGGAGTAAATGTTCAAACTTATTGTAATTATTTTTCTACAGCAGATGTGAGAAAGATGTTAGGAATAGGAAATAAGGCTTGTTTAGAATTATTCCACAGAAAAGATTTTCCATGTGTAAAAATAGGGAGAGCTTATAAAATATCTGAAGAAAATTTTAGAGAATATTTTAAAACAAGACGAGTATATGATGAAGAAAATGAAAAATAAAAAAGAAGATTTAAATAAGCTACATTTAAACCTTCAAATATGTATTTTTAAAAACTGAAAGAAAACTATTGCTATAGATTTCCTTAACTGTTATAATTATAGCATATAAAATCTAATTTTAGCAATAGTTTTCCTTAAATTTAATCAAAAAAGGAGTGAACAATATTATGAAATTTAAGGGAATAACTGTAGGCACATATATATCAAAAAAACCGAAAGGAAAATATAATGAGTCAATATGTGCTAATTGCGAAAAAAACAAAAATAAGAACATTGACAAAGAAAAACAATATGAATTATGCAAAGGATGCGACAAGTTTTATATATCTAAAACTTGCAAAGCAGTTTTAACAACTGGTCGTGATCAAACAACTGGAAAAACATTAAGAAAAAGTTTTGTTGCTGATACCGAAGAAGAAGCATTAAGAAATGCTTTACAATATAAATTAGACCTAGATGAAAATGGAGGACCGAGAGTTATAACGAAAACAAACAAAACTTTAGTAGATTTAGTAAAACCACTTATAGAAGAACAATTTAAGTTAAATCGAATTAAAGAATCAACCTATAAAAGAAAATTGGATACATTAAAACAAATTCAAAATGCGTCATTTGCAAGAAAGCCTATTGCAAAAGTAACTAGAGAAGATATAGTTGATTATCTTGCTACACTTACAACTTATTCAAAAACTACAATAAAACAAAATTATGAATTACTATGTATGGGATTTGGAGAGGCTTATCACGAAGCCATTATAAAAGAAAACTTTTTAGCAGGTTACAAAAAAATTGAAAAACCTAAAAGTGAATATAATGGACATCATAGAATAGCACTTACAATAGAAGAACAAAGAAAACTAATAAATTTTTTAAATGAAGTAAGTTATTCAAAATTCAAGCATAAAGATTTGTTTTTATTATTGTTAAGTACAGGAATGAGAATAGGAGAAGCTTTAGTATTAGACTATACAAAAGACATTGACCTAGAAAAAGGAACAATAACTATTAGGAGAACTCAAACAAAAGATACAGACGGAAAGTCAAGAATAGGGGAAACTACAAAGACTTTTTCTGGTCAAAGAATATTAGACTTAAATGATATTAGCAGAAAGGCACTAGAAGAAGCAATAAATCATATCATTCCTAATAAGTTTCACTTATTATTCTATAATCCAACTAATAAGAAATATGGATTATATGAAGAAGGAAGTATCAATTCAGCATTAAAACGAGCAGGATTGAAACTAGGTATTGGACTTTATGAAGAAAAAAATTCTAAAGGCAAGAAAGTAACTAGAACAGATTTACACACGCACATGCTTCGAGGAACTTTTGCAACAAGATGTGCAGAAGCAAAAATTGATCCAAATGTATTAAAAGGAATATTAGGTCATTCAGACATATCAATAACTATGAAATACTATGTTGATATAGATACTGATTTTATTAAGTCAGAGAACAAAAATGTAGTAAATTATCTAATAAATAAAAATATATTTGGTGTTATTTTAGATAAAGGCGAAGTTGCAGTATAGAAATTATATAAAACTAATGAGAAAATGCGAGAACTATGCGGAATTTTAAGGAATTAAAAACTTAAAAATTTCCGCAAAAATGTTCCGCAAAAAAAATTACAAACTCTGAAATGTAGGAATATCAAAGAAAATAGTACGAAAAGTCGAGAACTCGCCCCGACCATAAAATAAAACATAGAATGCTTGATATATCAAGCATTCTATGTTTTATTTTAGCAAAAATATGATATTTATTCTTCAATTTTATGTATATATTCACTTAAAGCTAATGGCATATATCTTTGACTTCTAATTGCATTTACTCCAAAATCTTTTAATTTATTAAATGATAATTTCCCTTTTTCATATCTTGTTAGTAAATCTATTTTCATAACTTTTTGCATTTTTAAATTTTCATCTTTATATTCATAAGGAATATTTACTTCTAATACTTTAAATTTATACATATTACCCTTAACTATTCCATCATTATTTATTTCAATATCAACCCTAAAAGTATTATTCATAATGTTTTTAGAGTATTTATACAAAGATTTATCCTTTTTAAATCCATATTCAGATATTTTATCAAAATCAATCTTTGTTTTTCTAAATAATTCTTCTTCAATAGTCATTTTTATTCTTTCCTATATGATAACAATATCAAACTAGCCTGTCATATTCTTCATCTATAACAGGTTCTAACCACTCATTTGATGTGCCTTCTCCCGGTATTTCTACAGCAATATGACTAAACCAAGAATCTTTTTTTGCTCCGTGCCAATGTTTTACATTAGCTGGAATAAATACTATATCTCCAACTTTTAAACTTTGCGCTGGTTTTTTTTCTTCTTGATACCAACCTTCGCCTTCTACACAAATTAAAATTTGTCCGCCACCTTTAGTAGCCTTATGTATATGCCAATTATTTCTGCATCTAGGTTCAAATGTGACATTTGCAAGACCTACACCACCAGTGTTTCCTAACATCTTTAAATAAGAATTTCCTATAAAATATTTTGCAAAATTTACATTTGGTTCACCCATTCCAAAAGCTCCACCATGAACTTCTTTAATATTATCATCTGCATATACTTCATTTATCATAGGAAATGTACTCCAAGCCTTTGGCCATCCTGTATAAAAAGCAAGTTGTGTTACTATTTCAACGACTTCCTCTTTTTTTATTCCATGTTTTTTTCCCATTATTAAATGTGATTTTAATTGCGGAAACAAGCCTTGAGCCATTAAAGCTGAGATAGTAATCATACTTCTATCTCTTAATGATAGCTTATCTTCTCTGCTCCAAATTTCTCCAAATAATACATCATCATTAAGTTCAGCAAATTTTGGCGCTAAACTTCCTAAATTATCTCTACCTGCTGTTTGCTTTTCCATAATACATCAATCCTTTCTCTAACAATATTATGATATAACATACATAGCGTAGTGTCAATAATTTTTGAATCTTTATAGAAAACTTATTCCAAAACTTCCAAATCTTCGATTGCAGGATCATATAACCATTTTCCCATGTAATCAAATCTTGAACCATGACAAGGACAATCCCAAGTCTTATCTAAATTATTCCACGAAAGCTCACAGCCTAAATGAGTGCATATAGGTTTAACTGAAAAAATATTTCCAGCCATATCTTTATATACACCAACTTTATTACCATCTAACTCTATAATTCCACCTTCATCTAAACCTATATCTTTTAACTTATCTTCAGGAATTTTAAATTTATTAATAATTAAAGAATTTGTAGTTTCTTTTATCATCTCTCCGAATTCCCATCTGTTCTTGATAGGATGAATTCTAGTTGAAGTAAAAATTTCCTTATATTCATTAGACTTTCCTAAAATCTTATCAGAAATTATTTTTGCAGCAACATTAGAAGTTGTCATACCCCACTCTTTATATCCTGTTGCAACGTAAATATTTTTCATTATTTTAGAGAAATCACCAATATATGGAATTTTATCTAATGTTATACAGTCTTCTGTATTCCATCTATACAATACTTTTGCATCCTTATATAAACTTTTTGCAACATTTTCTAATTCATCATAAGCATTTTCTAGATCAATTTTAGCACCAACTCTGTGGTCCATTCCAACAACAATCAAGAAATTTTTATCGTTATATTTAGCAGTTCTCAAAGAAATTCTAGGGTTTTCTACATTTATATACATTCCTTCAAACAAATTATGATCAACCTCAGCAGCTATACCATAGGACATCTCTTGATACATTTTAATAAAATAAAAACCAGGAGCATTTATAATTGGGTAGTTTGTTGCAACAACTACATATTTTGCTTTAACAGAAGCCTTATCTGTCGAAACAATATATTCATCATTTTTATTTTCCACGGAAATAACTTTGCTATTTTCATATATCTCCGAACCGCAATTTTCAATTTGTTTTACTAAGCCTTTTACATATTTTCTAGGATTAAATTTAGCTTGATTTGGAAATTTTATAGCACCTTTTACATTACTTAAACTAGGTTCTATTTTTTCTACAAAATCTGCTTCACCACCAAAGGATTTAACAGCTTCTACTTCGTCTTTAATTTTTGAAAGCTCTTTGCTATCAGCTGTAAAAACATAAGCATCCTGCCACTCAAAATCACAATCAATATTTTCACTTTTAACAATTTCAGCAATTCTATTTATTGCTTCTTGATTTGCTAAATAATATTTTTTCGCAAAATCTTTTCCAAAATCATCTAATAAATATTTATAAAATAACCCATGTTGAGATGTAATTTTAGCAGTAGAATTTCCCGTAGTTTTATCCGCCAAAGAATCTCTTTCTAGTAAAGTTACCTTCATTCCAGCCTTAGATAGATAGTATGCAGTAGTTATACCAGTAATACCTCCGCCAATTATGCAGACATCAGCACTTAAATCTTCATTAAGTTCTTTTTTATTACTAACAATATTTTCTTCTATTTCCTTCCATAATGATTTCATTTTTAAAAACCTCCTTAAAAAAGGACGCCTAAACGTCCTCAAATTTTTAAATTATAATTCAGCTAAAGTTATTCTGATATCTTCGAAAAATTCAACTAGCTTAAATTTAAATTTACTTTTAGAATTATTTTCAGAAACTAAATCAAACCCTTCGTCATTCAAACTTTCTTCTAAAACAGCTTTAGAATCATCATCTAATGAACCAGAGCTTACATCAACAAAGCATAGAGTAGGAAACATTACACACCACCAGTTTTGACCTATTGCGTCTCCAATTTCGATTCTAAGTGCATCATACATACCAGAAGGAAGAGAAATATCGCCATAAGTTTTAGTTGGAAAATCAAACTTACCAATACGTAAATTAACATCATAATCAAAGCCATTTTCTCTTATTGTAGAAATAGCAATGCTTTTAAAATCATCTAAATGATCTTCCATAAGAGATATAACTTCTTCTTTAGAAGAAACATCAGTAGAGATCTCCTTCATATATTTTAATACATTATCACGAACCAAGAGCTTTAAGTCTTGATCTTCTTTTGAATCGCTATTTGCAATTATATGAAGTCTAAATACGCTATCAGAAATATCATCAAAAACAACCGTTGCATAAGAAAATGCACAAATACTCGTATAACATAAAAATAATACCATTAATAACAAAATACGTTTGTAAAATTTCATAAAATTCTCCTTTGTTCACAAAAAATTAATTCTTAATTTAAGTATTAACAGAAAAAGAAATTATATACATTTAAAACATAAATTTATCAAATAGGAAAATAAAAAAACGAATATTACAAAAATTGGAAAAAATAGTGTCGAAAAGTGCAGTATAATTTATCCAAAAACCTATTGACATGCTAAAAAATAAATGGTAAAATTTACCAGTAAACAAAAGTAAAAAGGTAGGGAAACAAATGGAAAATGGCAAATTAAGGATATGTAGTTTTTATGTAAGTGACTGGCATTTGACAGCAATGCTACTTCCTTTTATACAAGAAAGAGTAAAAAGTGGAGATAATATAAATACAATATTTGAAAAAGATATAGAAAGCAATATGAAAGAGATATTAAATAGATTACAAATAGATAGTAAAACAAAAGAAGAAATATTAAATATAGATTGGAAAAGCAAAAGCCTTATAAAATATGATGATGTAAAAAATTATTTAAATCAAGTTGTTAAAAACAAAGGAGAAACAATAATATTAGTAGAAGGAAATAAAGAAAGAATAGAATATATAAATAAGAATATAGATAGATGGATAGAAAAGCAATCAAGAAAGCTAAAAAATAAAAATATAAAGATAATAAATTGTTATGAAGTAACAGAATTTAATGAAAATTTAAAAGGAATATTAAATATGCATGATAAAATACTAAATACATCAGGAGTGCATAATATAGAAGAATTATATTCTGGATATATAAAAGAAGAAGCATAGTAAACAATATAAATAGCTAGAAATTAAAGCTCAAATTTAAGTAAGATACTTAAATTTTTGAGCTTTTTTGTGTTATTTTGCAAAAAAATTGCTAAAATTATACAAAAAATTTGCAAAATACAAAAAAATAATGTATAATAAACTTAGAATATTATGTATATATGGAGGTGGAGCATATGAAAAGATGTGTAGTAATAACAATAGTAGCACTTTTAATGCTCATGCTAGTATCAAGTTTCATATGTGAAACTCAAGCAGTAGATTTGGGGGCCATAAGTCCTGAACAAGTAATACAACCATCAGGTGCAGACAATCACAATACAGGTGAATTAGTAAATATAGGAAATATTGTAGTAAATGTAGTTAGAACTTTTGGACAAGCAGTATCAGTTGTGATACTTGCAATTGTTGGTATAAAATATATAATGGGAAGCATAGAGGAAAAAGCAGAATATAAACAAACTATGTGGGTATATATAGTAGCAGCAATTTTAATATTTGGTGGTTCAACTTTGGCACAGATAATTTACGAGATGTTTAATTAAGCATAATATTTTAATGTAAAAGTTGAAATTTGACAAAAAATATTGTATAATTTAAAAAATATGTTTAAATAGGAGGTAAGGAGTTATGAAAAGTATATATAAAAAAGTAAGTATAATATTATTCATCCTTATATTACTATTTAGCATAAATACAAAAGTATTTGCAATAGGAGAAATAATAGATGATGGACAAAGCTTTTTAGATGCAGCAGATAGTGGGACAGTTAATATGGATATAGCAGATATAGAGTCAGCATCAGGTTATCTATATAATATTCTTCTATCATTAGGAGTAGTAATAGCAGTAATAGTTGCAACAATATTAGGAGTGCAATTTATGCTAAGTGAAGCAGAAGGACAAGCAAAGGTTAAAGAAATGCTTATACCATTTGTAATTGGATGTATAGTAGTATTTGGAGGATTTGGAATTTGGAAATTAGCATTAACATTAGGAAGTGATGTTGAACATACTATTTCATCTGTTCCAAATCAAAGCCAATATATAGTAGCTATGAAAAAATAGTAGAATTTAAAGGAGGGATTATAATGAAGTTAAACACATTACAAAAAACATTATTACTAGTAATTATAATGATGTTAGTCATTATAGTTCCGAAATATTCTTTCGCATCTGATGGAGGAGTAACTACACTTTCACCAAGTCAAATTACAGGTGATAGTGGCATTGAATTAGAAACAGATTTTATAGATAAAATTACCGATTTTGTATCAAAAATTGGAGCATTTATAGCAGTAGGAGTTTTGATGGTAATTGGTATAAAATATATGACAGGTAGCTTGGAAGAAAAGGCAACTTATAAAAAGAGTATGATTCCTTATGTAATTGGTTGCTTTCTATTATTTGGAGCATCAATACTAGCACCAAAAATAGGAGAGTTAGTCAGTGACTTAGGAGATAATACAGAAGAAATTGGGAATAAGGTTTTAGGAATAATACAAGCTGTAGGATCACTTATAGCAGTAGGAGTATTAATGCTACTTGGTTTAAAATATTTAGTAGGAAGTGTAGAAGAAAAAGCAAATTACAAAAAAACTATGTTACCTTATGTAATAGGTGCAGTACTTCTATTTAGTGCAGTAAATATAACAACAGCAATATACAATACGGCAATATCAATGGACCAAGATATAGGATCAGAAAAAAGATATGAAGGAGATGCAAACTACAAAAGTGGAAAAATAATGGGACAACAAGCTGGAAACCAATTTGCAATGAACTCTGACAAAGCAGGATACGATAAAGCATTAGAAGAAGCAAAACAGAAGTATTATAGATATAAAAGTGAAGAACCTAACTCATCACAAACAAAAAATGCATTAGGGTATTATGATGGATTACAAGAAGGATGGGCAAAATTTCTAAGTGGAAATCTTTAAAAATTAGTTATTAATGTTTTCTCAAGCATTTGAGATAATTTAATATAAATATATAAAATAAAAAAGGAGGGAATATCATGAAAAAACTAATTAAAATACTACCTATAGTTATGACAGTATTTATGGTATTTACAACAATAGCACCAGTACTTGCATCAAGTGATTTACTTGGACAAGTTTCTCCTAACCCAGGAAATACAGGTTCATTTATGACAGTTGGTAACAATATACTAGGAATAATTCAAGTTGTAGGAACAATTATCGCTGTTGGGGTACTTATGGTAATAGGTATCAAATATATGATGGGAAGTGCTGAAGAAAAAGCAGAATACAAAAAAACAATGTTACCATACATAATTGGTGCAGTAATACTATTCGCTGCAGTAAACATTGCAAAAGCAGTTGTAGGTTTAGCAAGTTCTGTAACAGCAGGTTAATTTTAACAAATTAAAGATAAAAAACACCAGCTCAAAATATGAGCTGGTGTTTTTTATTACAGAAATATTACGAAAATATTACAAAAATATATTTTTTTTGCCAAAACTCTATGAATTTTTGCAAATTTCTGCTATAATATAATACAAGTAATAATGGGTTTTTTATGCCCAAAAACAATACTTAAGAGAAAGGAGCAAAAAAACATGGCATATCAGATACCTAGAAATGTCAAAGGAGAAGGTAGAATATTATTCATATTTTCAAAAAAGGGATTAATATTTACAGCAGTAGGAGGAGGAGTAGGATTATTTCTTTTTTGGATATTTAGCACACTTGGACTAACCGCAATCGGAGTTATCTTTCTCTTAATATTTGCTTTAATTGGATTTGGAATAGGAACATTAAAAGTTCCAAACACATCAGCATTTGAAATAACCAAAAAAACAGGAGGAGAAAATTTAGATGATGTAATATTTAGATGGTTAAAATTCAAATTCAAAAACAAGAAAAAAATATATGTATATACTGAGGAGGTAACAAAAGATGACAGATAATCAAATAACACAACTATTAACATATTTACTAGCATTTATGCTATCAGTATTTGTTATATTAGTTATAGTATTTATCGCTGTAAAAATTAAAGACAATAAAAGAAAGAAGCAAGAAGAACCAGAAACTATAGGTGGCAAAGGTAATGTACCAAGCGGAAACAATGTGGCAACCAAAGGATATAACAAGCAATCTATAAATAAATTTATGGAATTTGATAAGATTGAAGACAATATGATAGTCCAAAAGAATGGAAATAGATATTTAATGGTAATTGAATGTCAAGGCGTAAACTATGATTTAATGTCATCAATGGAACAAACTTCAGTAGAAGAAGGATTTATTCAATTCTTAAATTCGCTTCGATATCCTATACAAATATATGTACAAACAAGAACAGTAAACCTAGAAAGCAGTATAGCAAACTATAAAAGAAGAGTAGATGATGTTGAAAGTAATTTAAGAAAACGAGAAGCAGAATATGAATCAAATAGACAATCAGGATTATTTAATAGAGATGAATTAAATGCACAATTTTATGAACTAACTAAATTGAGAAATCTTTATGAATATGGAAAAGACATTATATATAATACAGAGCAAATGAGTTTAAACAAAAATGTACTAAATAAACAATATTACATAATAATTTCATATTATCCATCAGAACTTGGAAATACAAATTTTGATAAAGAGGAACTTAAAAATATAGCTTTTTCAGAACTATATACTAGATGCCAATCAACTATCGCAGCTTTATCTGCATCAGGAGTTAACGGAAAAATACTTGATTCAAATTCACTAGTAGAGCTATTATATATGGCATATAACAGAGATGAAGCAGAAGTATTTGGACTAGATAAAGCATTAGCTGCTGGATATGATGAACTATATTCAACAGCACCAGAAGTAATAGAAAAGAAAATTGCAGCATTAGATCAAGAAATAGAAAATAAGGCAATAGAAAAAGCAGAAGATGTTGTACAAAAAGTACGAACAGCAAAGGAAAGAAAATTGCAAGAAAGAGAAAATAATATGGATACTATTATAAGTGAGATGGCAAAAATGATAATACAAGATAATGAACCATATATTGGAAAAGAAGTAGCAAAAGATGCAATAAATGAAATATCAAAAGAAGAACAAAAGGAAGAAACAGAAGAGAACAATAAAAAGCAAACAAAAGAAAAGGAGGGAAAAAAGGATGAGCAAGAAAAGCCTAAGAGAACAAGAAGAGCAAGAACAGCTTAGTGAGAAAAAAACAGAAATATTGCAAAAAAAATCTGTAAAAGATTTAATAGCACCATCAGGCATTGATGCTTCAAATATAGACCACATAGAGATAATATCAAATGCGAAAAGATATGCAAGAAGCTTCTTTGTATCAACACTTCCTAGGATGTGCTCTTTCCCTGATATATTCAGAGATATGTATTTATTTGGAGATATAAATACTTCAATATACATAAACCCAATACCTGAAGCTAGATCACAAAATGAATTAAATAGAGTTATAAACGAGCTAGAAACAGAAAGAATTGTTGCACAAGATAGAGGAAATATAAACAGAGAGAGCTCTCTAACACAAAAAAGATTAGAGGCAGAACAGCTAAGAGATGAAATAGCAGCAGGATATAACAAGCTATTTGAAGCAACAGTAGTTTCAACATTATTTGCATACAGCCTAGAAGAACTTGACAAATTTACAAAATTATTATCAACAGAAATGTCTAAAACATTAGTTGGAATAAAATCAGCATGGGCAATGCAGGAAGAAGCATTTCAATCAAATCTTCCTTTGATGGAAAATAAGATAAATAAAACACATACATTTGATAGAAGATCAATGGGAACTGTATTCCCATTTACAACATCAGAAATAGGACATCCAACAGGAATACCATTAGGATTTAATAGACAAACAGGAGTGCCAATATTATTTGATAATTTCCACTCTTCACTTACAAACTATAACATGGTTATATTTGCTAAGTCTGGAGCACGGAAAGTCAGTTACAATGAAAACTTTAATATCAAGATCATCAGTACTTATGGGAATAGAAAGCTTAGCACTAGATGCAGAAGGTGAATATTCAATAGTTGCAGAAAGTCTTGGTGGAATAAATGTTGTACTTAGCCCAAACTCAAAAACAGTAATAAACTTATTTGATATAGAGCTAGAAACAATAAAAGATGAAATAACAGGAAAAGATAGAGTAGTACTTAATGTAGAAAACAAAGTAGAAGATGTAACGCAAGCTCTTTTAACAATGGCAAGAGGTAGTACAAGAAGTACAGATGTAAACGAGCTTACAAAACAAATAATAGCAGAAAGTGTAGCAGAAGAATATGCAGCAAAAGGAATCACAAATGATCCATCAAGTTTATATGAAACAAGTATGGATAGAAAGAGTATGCTTGCAAAAGATAAAAAAGAGATGCCTACAATAGGAAGTTGGTATAAAAGATTAGAGCAAAAGGCAAAAGAAAATACAATTAAAGATTATCAATTCCATTATAGTTATCTATTAAAAGTTATGAAACAATACATAAGAGAATATGACGGACAAATGGCATACTTTGATGGACAATCAACTTTCGAATTATTAGATGGTGCGCCATTTATAAATCTAGACATATCACAACTAGAAGAGAGGTTTGCAAGGCCACTTGCTCAGCAAATTTTACTTTCTTGGATATGGGAAAAATATGTTAAGAAAAATAGTGAAGATAGAACAAAAGCCAATAAAAAGAGAGTTATAGTGGATGAGGCATGGATGCTTTTACCATACCCAGAAGCAGTAGACTTCTTAAATACAATGGCAAGACGTGCAAGAAAAAGAAATGTATCACTTGCGATTATTTCACAAAGATTCCAAGACTTTTATGAAAAACCAGAGGCACAAGCAGTTCTTACGTCATCTGATACAAAACTATTCTTAGCACAAGATAAATCAGAAATAGAATACTTAAAAGAGGTATTTAAACTTTCAGAAGGAGAAGCAGGATTTTTAGTTACTTGTACAAAAGGTGAAGGGTTATTAAAAGTAGGTGCAGATACTGCTATACTTCAAATAACTCCAACAGCAAAAGAATTCGAGTTTGTTGAAACAAACCTAAATAAACTAGTAAAGAAAAGAAAAAATCAATAAATAAGAGGGATTAGTAATAGCTAGGGGGAAAAAAGCAAACAATGAAAATTTTTACAAATAAGAATTTAATACAAAAAGTTATAATAGTATTTCTATGCGTATTTTTGCTAAATTTTTGTATGACACCATCTGTACAAGCTTCATTTGGTGGATCATTATTTAGTCCGATGAAAAAATTTATAACAGTAGTAGCGGATATCTTTATAACATTAGTACAATGGGGAATTACTGGAAATTGGATTAGTGCAGTAGATAATAGTACAGGGGCAGTTGTGCTGGAAAATAGTTCGGTCTGGGATAATGGACTGATAGGACTTAGAAAGTTTGAATATCCAATTATTCAAATAAGTCCAGAATTAATTTTTTCAAACCAGATACGATTATTAGACATAGATTTTATTGGAAATCAAAGTGGGGATAAATATTCTATTGATTCTGGAAATAAAATTGTTATAGGAGATGGAGAAGTTGTTACTGCTCTTAGAACAATAATTGCGAGCTGGTATGTTACTTTAAGAACAATATCAATAGTTGGATTACTTTCAGTTTTATTATATATCGGAATTAGAATAATGATTGCTAGTACAGCTGCAGATAAAGCAAAATATAAGCAAATGATCTTAGACTGGATAATTGCATTTTGCTTACTGCTATTTATGCACTATATAATGGCAGGTACTGTAAATATAGTAGATAGAATAAATAAATTACTTGGGGATGCCGGACATATAGGCGAAGGAATTAGCTTAAATGAAGAATATGGAAATGTTACATATAAAGGACATAATGAACGATTGCCAGGGACATCTTTTGATGTATTTGGAATAAGAAATATACTTAGAGACTATGGAATAGAAGTAAGTGACATAAACACACAAGACGATAGTTCTGGGCAAGGGACATGGATGCATTGGTATGTAATCGAAAAAGGTCGGCAAAAAAGTAATAACAATTCACAATGAAAATGCAAGGTATTATTATGATATTCCAGAAGAAAGCCCATTAAATTCATTAGATGCAAGTAAAAAGCAAGAATTTGAAAATCGATTAACAAATGGATTTCCAGTAAGTGATGGATCACCACATGATTCAAAAGAATACGAAGAATCGACTGGGACTATTGAAGGTACAGTTACTCAAAACATCTCAAATGGTGGTGATTTAGTATATGTATCATCAGATCCATCAAAGGTCTTATATTACATAAATTATGCGAGACTATATGTAAATCTTGATGATCCAGGAGAATCATTCGGATTTATAATCCTATATATAATTCTTATAGTATTTACAACAATGTTTGCTGTAAGATATATGAAAAGGGTAATATATATAGCATTCTTAACATTAATTGCACCACTTGTTGCTTTAACATACCCTATCGATAAAATAAAAGATGGACAAGCACAAGCATTTAATATGTGGTTTAGAGAATACATATTTAATGTATTGATACAGCCATTCCATTTACTAATATATACAATATTAGTAGGAAGTGCAATGACTCTTGCAAATGAGCATATGATTTATGCAATAGTTGCAATAGGATTTTTAATCCCAGCCGAGAAACTACTTCGTAAATTCTTCGGATTTGATAAAGCAGGAACATTATCAGCAGCAGGAAGTTTTGCAGGAGGAGCGGTATTCTCATCTGTACTTAGCAAAATAAATAGACCAAAGCCAGGAGGAAAAGGTGGTTCTGGTAGTGATAAAAGTAAATCTTCAGGTGTAAGAAAACCTGGAAATATAGAAATGAATCCTAGAGACATCTTATTTAATAGAATGTCAGATCAAGGTTCAACAGATGGAAGAAACGTAGAAGGAAGCACAAGAAGTGAAGAAAGTGGAGTAGCAAGAACTGGAAATTCAGCAGAAGGAACACAAGAACAAAGCCCAAGTGAAATAGGAACAAGAGAAATTAAAGGATTAACAGATTCTGTATTTGAAAATTCAAGTAGATGGGAACTTGCTAAAAAAGGATTAGCAAATAGAATAACTAATACAGCTTATTCTGGATATTATAGAGCAAAAACAAAACTTGCAGATAAAGCAAGAACATTACCAAAAGCAGGAGGAAGATTAATAAGAAAAGCAGCAATAGGAGGATTAGTTGGTGGAGGCCTTGGAACGATAGGCCTAGCCGTTGGAGCAGCATCAGGAGATCCATCTAAGGCATTTAGCCTTGCAGCAGCAGGAGGAGCAGCAGGATATTATGGATCAAATTACTATGGTGACAAACTAGCTAAAGCTGCTGGAAATACGGCAAAAAGTTCAGAAGTTGCATTTTGGGGAACAGATATAAAAGCAATAGAACAAGCAAGGTTTGATAGAGAATTTTATAGAAATCCAGATAATAGAGATAAGCTTATAAGAGCTTTAAACTCACCTAGTGCAGTACAAGAAGCTATAGATAATGGACAAGTTCAAGCATTTTTAAATGTTGGAATAACTGATGCTGGTAAAATAGGCAAATCTTTACTTTTATTAAATAAAGGAAAAGTAAAGAGCTTACAAGAAGCAGTAGCCGTAGCACAATGGAATAGAGATTTAGGACCTGCTATATTTGACCCATCATCAGAGCATAGAGCAAATTATATTAAGAGAACAATAAAAGAAATGAAGAATAGGAGCTCAGATCCAAATAACTTTAATGAATCTGCTGCAAAAGCTAGAATAGAAGAAATTCTAGATAACATAAATTATTTAAATATATAATTATAAGAAAGGAAGTTTAATACATGAAATTTTTTACAAATAAAAATTTAATACAAAAGCTTATAATTATATTTGTGTGCATATTTTTATTAGAATTTTGCATAGCCACTCCAAAGGTAAAAGCTGTTGGAGGAAAATTATTTGCTCCTGTTAAATTGTTTGTAACAGCTATTGCAGATATTGTAATTTCAACTGTACAGTGGGCAATTACAGGAGAATGGATTTCTGCTGTAGATGATAATACAGGCGAATTGGTGGAAAATGCAGATAAAAATTTTTGGAAGAAAAAAATAGACTTTCCAGTTATTCAAATAAGTCCAGAATTAATTTTTGCTAACCAAATAGAATTATTAAATATTGATTTTATAAGCAATCCAGATAAAAATCAAGAATATCTAATAGAAGATGATGGAAATATAACTGCTGACTTAAGAACAATAATTGCAAGTTGGTATGTAACATTAAGAACAATAGCAATAGTAGGCTCCTTATCTGTTTTATTATATATTGGAATTAGAATAATGATATCAAGTTCTACATCACAAAAATCAAAATACAAACAAATGATAACGGATTGGGTTATTGCATTTTGTATATTATTATTTATGCACTATATAATGGCAGGAACTGTAAATATAATAAATAGAGTAGATAGATTATTAGGAGATGCTTCTTATGTAAAAGAAGGAATTGAATTACAACCAGCACATGGAGGAGTAGTATATAATCCAGCAAAACAATTTGAAGATTATGATCAAGATATAACTATAGAAGAGATGACAGGAAATAGTACTATAACAATGTCACAAATAGAAGCTATAGATGGAGTAGTATCTATTTATTCTGATGAAGATTCAACAGAAAAAAAAGAATATAATTTAAATGATGCTAGAACAAAAAACTTGGACTATAAAGGTCCAATTTATATAGATGAAAATGGAAATGAAATTGCAAATAGTAATAGACTAAAATATACTTACACAGTAAATGATTGGTATTTAAATGAACATCCAGATGAGGTTGGAGGAACTTTAACAATTATATTGGAAAAAGATAATCAAGGAGTATGGGTAATAAATGGCTCAGTAGAACTTAGTAACCCTAATTGTACAGTTTTTACTCAAGATGGAATTAATGAAATTAAGAGACAAATAGGCATAGGAGCTGAAACAGCAGGAACACCAGTAGTAGATTTAGCAACACCACAAGTAAGTGAATCTAAATACAATACTACAAATGGTAAATTAGGACTCATAACTTTTCCAAGTGATGAAAAAACTGCTCTTATTTCAAATTACTCAATGGCAAATAGTGATGGCTCACGAATACTATATTTTATAAATTATGCAAGGTTATATGTAAATGCAGATGATATATCTACTGCATTTGGATATTTAATACTATATGTAATCCTTGTAGTATTTGTTGTGATGTTTATATTGAGATATATGAAAAGGGTAATATATGTAGCATTTTTAACACTTATTGCACCTTTGGTAGCCTTAACATATCCAATAGATAAAATGAAAGATGGAAAAGCACAAGCATTTAATATGTGGTTTAGAGAATACATATTTAATGTAATAATACAGCCATTCCATTTACTAATATATACAATATTAGTGGGAAGTGCAATGGCATTTGCAAGTTCATATATGATTTATGCAATAATAGCAATGGCATTTTTAATACCAGCAGAAAACTTACTAAGAAGTTTCTTCGGATTTGACAAAGCAGGAACATTAACAGCAGCAGGAAGCTTTGCAGGAGGAGCATTATTCTCAACATTAATTGGTAAAATAAATAAATCAAAATCAGGAAAATCTGGAGGATCAGGTGGATCTGATTCAGGGGTATCAAATGGTATAAGAAAGCCTAGCACAGAAATAAATATGCCTCCAGCAGCAGAGATTCTATATGGTATGAATGATTCAGCATCTGTTTCAGGAGCACAAAATCAAGACTCAGGAATAGTTCCAGTACCAATAGGAATTCCAATTCCACCAGAAGAGGCAGGAGAGACATCTGAAACAAGCAGCGGAGGAAGCGGAGGATATAGCTCAAATGGAGGATATAGTATATCAGGAACATCAGGAAGAAATATAAATATACCTAATATGAGTAATAATACACGCTCTGGAGGTTTAGCAGGAGTTCCAAACCTAACTGATCCTGTATTTAAACGTGGAGATAGATTGCGTATAGCAAGAGGATATAAAAAAGTAAATGGTGAATGGGTAAAAGATGGAAGCTCACTAGGATTTGGTGCAAGATTAGGAAATGCAGCACAATCTGCAGCATATCTTCCTTATAGAAAACTTGCAGATTCTGCAAAAACTTTACCAAAGACAGTAGGTAGATTAACTAGAAAAGCAGTAGTTGGAGGTCTTGCAGGAGGTACACTTGGAACAATAGGATTAGCTGTTGGAGCAGCATCAGGGGACCCATCTAAAGCATTTAGCCTTGCAGCAGCAGGAGGAACAGCAGGATTTTATGGAGCAAATCATTACGGAGATAGAGCTGCAAAAGCTTCTGGTAATTTGGCACAAAGCTCAAAAGTTGCATTTTGGGGAGTTGATGTAAAGAAAATTGAACAAGATCAATTTGATAAAGAATTTAAAACAAGTGCAAAAAATCTAGACATATTAACAAGAACTCTTGGAACAAGAGAAAAAGCAAGACAAGCAATAAGAAAAGGACATGTACAAGCTTTCTTAAATCAAGGTATTACAGATACCGAAAAAATAGGTAAAGCATTAGCTTTAATGAATGACAACAAATTAGGAGCTAGAAATGAAAGAGATGGACTAGAAAAAGCGGTTGCATTAGCAAGTTGGGAGAGAAATATAAGTCACAGCATTTATGATAGAACATCAATGCATAGAGCAGAGTTTATAGAGAGAGAAGTAGAAGCATTAGTTGAAGCTGGAATAGACGAAAAAACTGCAACAAAGAGAGTAGAAAGAATACTAGACAATCTAGAATATTTAAATTCGTAAACATATCAAAATTCGGCTAAAAATACTTGTATAAAATTTAGCTAGAAAGGAGTAAGAAAATGGACCCAGAAAATGAAAATCAAGATGAAGAAGAAATTAATGCATCAAATGAAGAAGCAAGAAAATCATCTAGCAGTGTATTTGAAAAACTAAAAAGAAAGGCTAAAAATGATTTTTTTGATAAACTAAAGAAGACAATTATACCTGTAATCTTGCCAGTAGTTTTAAAATTAATGGTGCCACTTATAATTTTAGCAACAATACTCCTTTTAGCTTCAAGTGTTAGTGACTGGTTTGTAAGTCTTTTTGGTAATGATAATGTATCATCACTTGCAGTAGAAGAAGTGTTATCAGATACAGAAATAGTAAAAGGTGATGATGATGGATACTATTTTTCTATTGATCCAGATCTAGTAGAAAAATACATAAAAGAACTAAATGAAGCATATAAGAATGGAAATTACTATTTAGATGATGAAGAAAATGAAGAAATATTAAAAGAATACGGAAAATATAAAGATGAAAATGGTGAAATAGTAGAAGAAGGCGAAGAAGCAGAAGATGAAGGGACAGACGAAGATACTACTAACATAACTAACACAAATGATGAATTTACGAGTGATGATTTACAAGATTGGTTTGCTTCTGACCAATTCAGACCTTATTTTATAAGAATGCTAAGAGCAGAAATTGCAAGTAGCTATCCAAAACTTGGAACAGAAGGAAGCTTTGGAAAACAAACAGATAAAGATGGTAAAACTATAATAAAAAGTGATAGAGTAGATGGGAAAATAATAAACCCACAAGATAAATCAGGAAATTATATAGCACAAGGAATTATACAAGTTAGAAGGTCATTTTTAGAAGATGTACCAAATGAAGAACCAGGACCAGGCGATTATACTGGAAATGCTGTTGATGTAGATAGTATAATTGGCAAAATAAAAGATCCTAATGAAGCAATAGTTTTAGTTAATTGTGATGGAACAAAACTTTCCTTAGGGGTTGCAGTTTCACTAAATTATTTAAAGCAAGAAGGACCAATTTATGATGAAAAAAACGAACAATATATAACTAAATTTTCTTTTGAAAATGGAAATATTAAAGACACACTTGAAATAACGTTAAAAACAAGAAATGGCTATGTAATAAATGGATCTGCTAGAATAACAGGCGATAATACAAAAGCATTTGAATTTCCAACAGCTAAGGTAAATGGAGAAGAAAGAAGAGAAATAGATATTGTTTTTGATGATATTAAGCAAAATATTGTAAACGCGGGAGGACTTATAGATGAAGATCCTAATTTAAACAATCAAGAAGATAAATCCATAGAATTAACATATTTACCATATGATGAATTTAAAGATTTATCAAACAGGTCAGACAAAGATGCACTAAATTATTTTTCATTTGATTCAGAAAAAGGACTTATCTATTACTATACTTATACGCAAGTTTATGGCGCAAATGAAAATTCATTTACTCTTAATGAAAATTCAGTTAGATATAAAACTCTAACAAATATGTGTAGTATGCCATACAACTTCTTATTTGCACTTTTACAAACAACGAATGATCCAGAATGGGTAATGGCTGTTGTTGATCAATTATTAATAGAAAGTGAAGCAGTTATTTTGATACAAGATCAAAGAACAACAACAGTAGTTACAGATACATATAGTTATTTACAAGAGACAGAAACAACAACTAAAGGTGAAGATGGAACAGAAAGTAAAAAAATGAGTAGTCCAAGTTACCCATATAATTCATATACACAAACAACAACAACTGTGCAATATACAGCAAGAGCATTCATAAATAAGGCATATACATGGTGTATGAATTATGAACAAAGAGGAACTTTAACTACACAAACAACAGGACCAAGCGTTACAAGTTATACGCCATCAAATTTAGGAGGCTATAGCTTTAATAAATCATACGAAAATGGAAATACAACAGTTTATCAATCAACACAATCATATCTTAGCTCTAGCAGTACCACTACTACATCTATAACATGCAATGTTGATGAGATTCAAGAAAAAGAAATAAGCGAAAAATTTTTAAGCACATGGAAAAATAAAACAGGTAAATATAAACTAGGAGAAGAATATGATCAAACAGGTAAAGAGATAAAATACAAATTTCCATACAGAATAAAAGCATCATCTATTCCACCGGATACATTATCTGAAATGAGTGAATATGGAATAGACATAGTTTTAGATTTATTAAAAAGACATGAGGATACACAACTTCATGAACAATTACTTATGTATTATTGGAATATCTATACAGGCCAAGACATATATGATATAGACTTAGAAGCATTATTAGAACTATTTGAAGAAAAAATATCTCTTAATGGTTCATTACTTGCTAACTTTATAATGTCCCACGAAAATTTAGCACTTTGGAAATATATAACTGGACAATCAGCTCAGGCACCTACTAAATATATAACAAGTGATGGTCAAAATTATATTGTATATGAAGATGGCAGTGGAGGTAGACACAATATAGCATTCGGAATGGCAACATTTTTAGTACGGAAGAGGAACAACATGTCCAGGATGTGGAAAGACAGGATATTATAACTGGACAGAGCAATATTCAAAATATGGTGTAGATGTTAGAACATTATGTACAGGTTCTCTTGTACCAGTAGATGCAGCAGATAGTGCATTTGAAGATGCATTACAATGGTGTAGAGATCAAGTCCAAGATTATATAGATAAATATATACCAGGCGCAGACCTTACTAGTGCGCAAATAGATTGTTTAACAGATATAAAATTTGCATTTGGAAACATTAACGGATTTGATAGAGTATATAAAACTTGCTATAAAAATGGAGAATGGGATTATGACCAACTAAAAAATGCATACTTTGCTGTAAAAGGCATAGGAGGATATTGGAGACCATTTGTAGAATTTGGATATTATAGTCCAGATTGGTGGAAACTGTTCTCTGAAGGTATATATCTTGATCCAGAAGGAAATGAAATTAAGGCAGGTGCAGGTGGAGAGTTTACTATAATTAATGAGGGCTGTATAATAGGAACATTTACATCTGCAACAGGACATACATTTACAATATTTAGACAAGGAGCAATTGTTTCTTCTGCTGGATCTTGGGCTGATAAATGTAATAGAGCATCTCAAATTTCAGTATGCAGTGGATATTATTCAGGAAATCCATTAGATTTAATAAATATGGTTCCATCTAGTGCACCATGGGATAGTAGCTTGTACAGTAGATGCGGTTTATATTATACAACTGGACGATATAATTTAAATACTATAAGAAATCAAGTATCAAATGGTGGGCAAGTTATTATGTATTTGACAGGATACCATGTTGGAAGAAGCGGAATCAGCAAGTATGGAAGAAAATGGGCAGGATATATGCACTGGATAGCTATTTTAGGTTACAGAACAGAAGGCGGAAAAGAAGAAATATTTGTATCAGATTCTGGTTGGGGAAATTCTGGCTGGTGGCCTATCGATGAATTTGATGGAATAGTGTACAATAATAGTATGATTTTGATTAATGAAAAATAATAAACCGTAAATGAGGTGAATATAAGATTTATGAAGTATTTGAAGTATGCAATATTCTTTTTATCAATTATAATTATTATTATAATTATAATATTGCTAAATATATTAAAAAAAGATGATCACGATGGCTATATGGGAGCAATAGAAGAATCAAACCCTACAATAGAACTTAATAGAATAGTTAGTGATGTTTCAATAAAAAATTATTACTATGACATAAAAGGAATTGTAGAAAAATACTATTCTTATTTAACTGATTTAAATAAAACAGAAGATAGTATAATTACATATCCAGTAGATAATATAGAAGACGGAAATATAGTAAATAATGTACAAGAAACAGAAGAAAGCAACATATCTTTTTCAGAAACAATAGAAGAAGAAAAGCAGATAACAAAAAATGCAATATATGACCTTTTAAGTAAAGAATATATAGAAAAAAACGGCATAACAGTTGATAATATTCAAGAAAAACTTGGAAATTATAAAGATGTAACAGTTATTATAGATAATATGTATTATGTGGATGCATCAGAAACAGTAAAAGTATATTTTGTATATGGAAAAGTAATTGAGCAAGAAACAAATCAAAAAAATGAATTTGGTATGATGATCTCTACGGATTCAATGAATATGACTTATGAGATATATCCAAGTGGATATGAATACGACGTACAAAAAGGAAAAGAGCTAGTTATAGATATAAACGAGATAGAAAATAAAACATATAATAAATACAGATATGAAGTAGTTGATAATGAAACATATTGCAAAGATTTAGTAAAAGATTATAAAAATAAATTAATGTATGATTTAGAAAGTGCTTATAATACTCTAGATGAAGAATATAGAAATGCAAAGTTTGAAAATTATGCAGAATTTGAAAAATATGTACAAAATAATTATAACGAACTAGTCACTATAAATATTAAGAAATATAGTAAAAATACAATAGAGGATTATATACAATATGTATTTGAGGATAGACAAGGAAGAGAATATATTTTTAAAGAAAAAGCAACAATGAAATATTCAATTATACTAGATACATATACTTTAAGTATACCGGAATTTGTTCAAAAATATGAAAAAGTAAATACACAAGAAAAGGTTATATTAAACTTAAATAAATTTATGATGGCAATAAATGATAAAGATTATAAATATGCATATAGTACTCTCGCAGATAGTTTTAAACAAAATAATTTCCCAACATTAGAGTCATTTGAAACTTATGCAAAACAAAACTTCTTTGATAATAATGAATTTGAATATGGAAAATATGAAGCAGAAGGTGAAACATATTATACATATTCAGTAAGTATAAAAGATAAGACAGGACAAGATACAAATAGTAGGTCAAAAACATTTATAATTCAGTTAAAAGAAGGAACAGATTTTGTATTATCATTTAATAAATAAACTAGAAAAGTAAAAGCTAAATGCTTTTACTTTTCTTAAAACAACAAAAAGGAGAAATGTATGTATAGATTTTTTAGATGGTATAACCAGAATAGGTTGAGAGTTATTGTAATAGTTGCAGTTGTATTACTTGCTTTTGTAGTTTTACAAATAGTAAATTCACTTGTAGCTAGACACAATGAAGAAGAAAGAAATATGCTAGCAAATAGAAACACATATATAGACAAAACAACTAATCCTAACCCCACAAATACAAGTGTATTAACAGGAGAAAAGATACCAGATTCACAAGATACAATAAATAAAAATTTAATAAGCCAATTTGTAGAATATTGCAACACAGGTGAAATACAAAAGGCTTATGATATGTTATCAGATGAATGTAAGGAATTAGTATATCCAACAGTCGATTTGTTTAAACAGATATATATAAATAATATATTTTATATTAATAGAATGTATAGCTTACAAAATTGGTATATTGATAATAATAGCTACACTTATTATATAAAATATACAGAAGATGTATTAGCAACAGGTAATGTAAATTCCGACAACAATAAAGGAGACTACATTACAATTGTAAATAAGGAAGGAGCATATTATTTAAATATTAATAATTATGTTGGCAGACAAGGAAAAAATAAAACTGTATCAAATAATAATATTACAATATATGTAAATTGGATAGATATGTATATAGATTATACAATATGCAACATAACAGTTAAAAATAATACAGGTAAAACAGTATGTATAGATACAAAAGAAGATGTTTTATCAACGTATATATATGATTCTAATAATGTAAAATATACTTCTTTTATAAATGAAAATCCTCTGGTTGAATTGATAATAAGAGATCAAGAATCAAAGACAATAAATATTAAATTTAATAAATTATATAATCAATCAAGAATTTTAACAGGAATCACATTCCAAGATATAGTTTTAAACTATGATGAATACATTTCAAATTCAGCAGGAAAAGAAAGCATTTCAGCAGATATAAATATTAAATAAAATACAAAAATAGGCATTGTTAAAGCAATGCCTATTACAATTCTATTACAAAAATGTCATATAAATGTAACATAATATCCACTAAAATTATGATATAATTCTAAGAGATATTTATAAAAAGGAGGATAAAAATATGTCAGAAGAAATTACAAAAATTGCAATAGAAGATATAAAAGCATATCTTTGTTCTCTTGAAGATACTGAAGAAAAAAAAGAATTACTTTTGCAAATTGATGAATGTGAAAGGATTCCACAAAAAATAGAAAAATTGAAAGTTGCTAAATATATGGCATATAGAGCATATACAAATAAAGCAGAAAAGATACTTTCAAAGGCAATAAAAAGATTAAGTAATAGATATAACAAGATTGTAGATGAAATTTTTGATAGCGCAAAAGAAATTGAACAATTTGAAAATATAGAAGAAATAGATTTTAGTAAATATAGACCAAATTCAGAAGAATTAATAAAAATCAAAGAAAAATTTAAAGAAGAATTTACAGAAGAAGAAAGAAAAGCATTGATACAAAAAGAATTATATATTGTAGAAAAAGCGAAAGCCTTTAATACAATGCCAATACCACATGAAATATTAAAAAATTCAGATAGAGAAATTCAAACTAAAATGAAAAAGTTTAATGATGCAAGACAAAAAAGATTAAGGATAATGTCCACTATGGGAGAAGACTATGAAAAACTAATAGAGCCTAGAGAAGATTACAAAATGGTAGAAGATGCTATAATATACGTAGAAACAATAAAATATATTCTTAGAAATTCAGAATGTAAAGCACTAGAAAATAGCTTCGCAAAAAGGAAGAAAAAAATTTATAAAAGCTCAAAAGAGATAAGAGATATTATAAAATATAAAGAAAAGAAAACAGGAATAATAAACTACAATGTTCAAGAAGCAAGATATGAAAGAATGAACAAGTTAGGAAACACAATAAATGATGCAAGTAAAATAATAGAGCAAAATAAAATAACAGAGGCAGAAAAACAACTTGAAAAATTAAAAGCTTCTTATGAAAAGGAAAAGCAATATGCATCTATCATTGAAAAGCTACACGAAGAAAATTCAGATACAAATGCAGGAGTAGAAGTCGAAGAATTAAAAAATAAGATTTATCGTCTTGAAGAAAGAATAAATGTATCAAAGAAAGTAATAGAGGAACAAAAAGATATAATAAATAATGCAAAAAAAGAGCTATTAATTTTATGGAAAATAGAGATTAATTCAACTATATCTAAACAAGAAAAGATACTAGAACTTGCTGAAAACACAGAAGAAAATGCCCAAAAAGAAGGTCCAAAGCATATAGAAAATAAAAAAGAAAATATATTTAAAAGATTAAAAAGATTACAAGGCAAAGAAGAATATATTCTTAGAATGTAAAGAATTAAAACACCTCATAGTTCATATAAATAGATGAGGTGTTTTTTGATGCACAAATACAAATTTCTAAGTGTAATAATTATTTGTATAACTATAATAAATGTAGTAATACCAGCATATGCAGATGATGAAATAGAAGATATCGGAATAACAATAGAGGAAATAAGAGAAATATTAGAAACTTCAACAGATGCTACAGAAGCACCTTTGATAAATGCTAGAAATGCAGTTATATTCGATAGAGCTTCTCGGTAGTGTTTTATATGGAAAAAATGAAAATAAAAGATGCAAAATGGCATCAACCACTAAGATAATGACAGCAATAGTCGTAGTAGAAAATACAAAAAATTTGAACGAAAAAGTTAAAATATCTGCCAAATCCGCAGGGACAGGAGGATCTAGACTTGGACTTCATACAAATGATGAAATAACAGTAAATAATTTACTATATGGACTTTTGCTATGCTCACGGAAATGATGCGGCAGTAGCACTTGCAGAACATACAGCAGGGAGTATAGAATCATTTGCCAATCTAATGAATAAAAAAGCAGAAGAATTAAAATTAAAAGATACACATTTCGTAACACCTCACGGATTAGATGAGGAAGAACATTATACAACAGCTTATGAGTTGGCAGTTATTGCAAATTATGCATTAAATATAGATAAAATTGCGCAAATAGTAAAAACAAAAACATATACAGTCAGCATAAATAATTCAGCAAAAAACCTTAAAAACACAAATGAACTTCTAGGATATTTAGATGGTGTTTATGGTGTAAAAACAGGATTTACAAATGGTGCAAATAGATGTCTAGTTACATCAGTTAAAAGAGATAATATGGACCTAATATGTGTTGTACTAGGGGCAGATACGAAAAAAGACAGAACACAAGATAGTATAAAATTAATCGAATATACATACTCAAATTTTAAAATGATAGATTTAAAATTTATGATAGAGGATGAATTTGATGATTTAGTAGAAACATCTAAATTTAATGTTATAAAAGGCATAAATAATGATGTACAACTTGGCTTAGAGGAAAATAATATAAGCCTATATCCAGTGAAAAAAGATAATATTAAAGATGTAATAATAGAAAAAGAAATACAAAACGAATTAATTTCTCCAGTAGAAAAAAATACTGAAATAGGGAAACTTAGAGTAAAAATAGAAGATAAAATAATATATGAATTAAGTATATATACAAAAAATGATATACCAAAAAAGAATGTATTTGATTATTATAAAGAATTTATATATAATATGTCTAGTTATTTAAGTATAGTGTAATAAAATTATATATTTTTTAATAAATAGTTTGAAATTAAGAAAAAAGTGATATAATAGTAACAAATGAACGAAAAGAGGTAAAACAAAATGCAAGATATTCAAAAGAATGAAAATAGTAGCATAGAAAAATATACAAAAATTTCTACAATGAGTGCAGAAGAATATATTAAGCAAAATAATATTTCTGTAGATGGATTAACAGATGCAGAAGCAAATAGAAGATTACAGAAGAATGGATATAACGAAATAAAACAAGGAAAAAATAAGAAATGGTACAATTACTTTTTAGAAAGTTTATTTACACCATTTAATAGTATATTACTTGGAATTGCACTTGTTCTATACTATACAGATGTAGTATTATCAAGTAGCCCAAACTATGCAAATATTATAGTAATCGTAGTATTGGTATTAGTAAGTAGTTTATTAGAATTTTTCCAAGAATATAAATCGAATAAATCAGCAGAGAAATTAAAAGAATTAGTTGCAACAACTGCAACAGTTTTAAGAAATGGTGAGAAAAAGAAAGTATTCTTAAAAGAAGTAGTGCAAGGAGATATTGTACTACTTTCAGCAGGGGATATGATACCAGCAGATTTAAAAATCTTAGAAGTAAAAGATTTATATATAAGGCAATCGTCTTTGACAGGAGAATCAGATGCAATAAGAAAAGTTTCTGAGTCAGAATTAAGTGTAGAAGAGATAGAAAATATTTCAGATTTAGATACAATATGTTTTATGGGAACGAATGTAATTAGTGGAAGTGCGAAAGCAGTTGTAATATTTACAGGTGAGAATACATATTTTGCAGGAGTTGCAAGTATGGTAACAACAGAAAAACCTAAAACCTCTTTCCAAACAGGAGTAGAAAATATTAGCAAACTTTTGATAAGATTTATGCTAATACTTATACCAATCGTATTTTTACTAAATGTATGGAAGCACGAATTACTAACATCATTCACATTTGCAGTCGCAGTTGCAATTCGGAATAACACCACTGTTGCTTCCTGTTATTTTATCATCTAGCTTATCAAGAGGCGCAATAAATATGTCACGCAAAAAAACTATAGTAAAAAAGCTAGATTCAATACAAAGTTTTGGAGCAATGAATATTTTATGTACAGACAAAACAGGAACCCTTACAGAAGATAAAATAGTGCTAGAAAGATATCTAGATGTCAAAGGAGAGGAAGATATCCGTGTACTAAAACATGCATTTTTGAATTCATATTTCCAAACAGGTTTAAAAGGAAGTATTGATGAGGCAATCATCGCAAGAGCATACAAAAATGGATTAGAAAATATTGTAAACGATTATAAAAAAATTGATGAAATTCCATTTGATTTTACAAGAAGAAGATTATCAATCGCAGTTGAAGGACAAGATGAGAACCTTCTCATAACAAAAGGAGCAGTTGAAGAGATATTAAATATTTGTACAACAATAGATTACAAAAATGAAATATCAAATATTACAAAAGAAATAAAAGAAAACATTGTGAAAATAGCAAGAAATTTAAATAAAGATGGACTAAGAGTAATAGCAGTAGCACAAAAAAATAATACAGAAAAAATCCAAGATTTTTCAGTTTCTGATGAAAAGAATATGACGCTTATTGGACTTATAGGTTTCCTTGATCCACCAAAAGAAAGTGCAAAAGATTCTATACGTAAACTTAATAAATCAAAAATTAGAGTTATAGTATTAACAGGGGACAATGTAGATGTAACAAAGTGCATTTGCGATAAGGTAGAAATAAATTCGAAAAGAATAGTAACAGGGGCAGAACTTGACAAATTATCAGATGTAGGAGTAAGAAGAATTTTAAGAGATACAAACGTATTTGCAAAGCTTTCTCCAATACAAAAAGCAAGAATTGTAAGACTTTTAAAAGAAGCGGGAAATATAGTTGGATATATGGGAGATGGCATAAATGACAGCCCATCACTTACAAATTCTGATGTAGGTATTTCAGTAGATACGGCCGTAGATATAGCAAAAGAGTCAGCAGATATAATATTACTTGAAAAGGACTTAAATGTACTACTTGATGGTGTTACAGAAGGAAGAAAAACATTTTGTAACTTAATGAAATATATCAAAATGGCTGCAAGCTTTAATTTTGGAGAGGTTTCGTCAGTTATAATAGCAAGTATTTTACTACCATTTTTGCCAATTACACCAATACAATTATTGGTACAAAGCTTACTTTATGATTTAGGACAACTTACATTACCATTTGATAATGTAGACAGCTCTTACCTAGAAAGTCCAAGAAAGTGGAATATAAAAGGCTTAAAAAACTTTATGCTATTTATGGGTCCACTTAGTTCATGCTTTGATTTAATAGTATTTGGATTATTATGGTTTGCATATGGAGTAAGAGAAGCTTGGATATTCCAAAGTATATGGTTCTCATACGGCGTAATATCAAATCTTGTAGGAATGCATATTATAAGAACAGCGAAAAAGCCATTTATAGAAAGCAATGCATCAAAAATGGTATATTTTTCTTCTATACTTTTAAGTATAGTAGCACTTATCGTACCAGCTACGTCGCTTGGTAGTTTTATAGGACTTCATGCAGTACCAGTTCAATTTTTATCTGTAATACTTGGCGTACCAATATTATATTGTTTTGTTGCAATATTTGCAAAGAAAATATATATAAAGAAATACAATGAATGGATCTAACATAAAATTTAATAAATAAGTCATTTGTAAAAAGCATTCACAAAATCAAAGCAAACTGAATATATATAAAAAGTGATTTATAGATATTAAAGAAAAATTGCTAAAATAGAGATTTTTCTTGACAAGAAAAGATATTTTTGGTATTATTAAAAAGCACCAAAAATATATGCAGGTATAGTTTAGTGGTAAAACATAACCTTGCCAAGGTTAAGTTACGGGTTCGATTCCCGTTACCTGCTCCAGTGTCGTAACAAACCGAAATGGTCTGTTGATTTTTTACAAAATCAACAAGACCATCTGGTTGTTACTCCTTGTTTCGCAAAAAATATCACTCACTTCGTTCGCTAACAATTTTTTGCGAATTTTTAACAGAATTTGGCGAGTTAGCCAAGCGGTAAGGCGCGAGTCTGCAAAACTCTGATGGAGGGTCCGACTCCCTCACTCGCCTCCAAAAATTTTAAAATATATAAAAATAGCACATTTTAACGGTTTTGAAACGTGCTATTTTTGCATTTATCACATATTTATCAAATTAGTTATGGCTCTATGTCAATAGTTGGGGTAAAATACCTAAAAAGTATTTTTATTTTCTCCTTAAATTGCTATATTTTATAATAATGTTATCCAATTTCTTCTTCCATACATAACTTTTACAATTTGTATATTTTCATTGTTTATTCTATAAAAAACAATATAATTATCAACTACTAGTTTCCTAATTTTAAATCTTTTGATTATATCGTCATCTATAATAGAATACATTTCAGGATTATCTTTTAGACTATCTATTTCTTTTTTTATTTTTGTAATTAGTTTTTGAGCAGTATTAGGTTCTTGTAAATTATATTTAATGTATCGTTTTATATCTATTAAATCTTG
>CANRFH010000014.1 GCA_947629835.1 uncultured Clostridia bacterium
TGATAAACAATTCTCTATCGTTTCTTTGTTTATTTTATGTTCTTCTAATACTTTCAGTATGTTTTCTATTTCTTTTGCTTTGCCCCTTGCTAATACTGATAAACAATTCTCTATCGTTTCTTTCTTTATTTTATATTCTTCTAATACTTTCAGTATGTTTTCTATTTCTTTTGCTTTGCCATATGCGAATACTGTTAAACAATTTGCTATTGTTTCTTTGTTTATTTCATGTGCTTCTAATACTTTTAGTATATCTTCTATTTCTTTTGCTTTGCCACGGTATAGCAAGGTTTTTATTCTTTTATTTAATATTCTATTTATTTGTTCATCTGAAAAATTTGCATTTTTTAGACATCTTACAAGCTCTTCTTTGCTTATCATTTTATATACCTTTCTATATCAAATAATATTTATGTTAATTTTATCATGTTTTACTGAAAAAGTAAATTGTTTTTTCTATTTCAACTTTTTTAAAATATTTATTTTAAATTTTTATATTTTATGTCAATTTGTGCCATTTTTTCATAATATATATTAAGCTTTTTTGGCTTAGGAAAGGAATGAAAATATTTATGGAATACAATAATAATGAAAAATGCCCAGTAGTAGAAGTTGATGGTTTTATTGAAGCAGGTAAACAATTTGATATAGAAATCAATCTTCCAGAAGACAATCGTAATGTTATTTACGGCGTTATAAAAGATTGCTATGGAGATCCTGTTAAAGATGCTGTTGTAAAACTTATCGAAATAGATTATGAAAAAGGCGAAGAAGTTAGAAAACCTGTATCTCATACTTTTACAGATGAATATGGAGAATTCGTATTTGGTCCTCTTTGCCCAGATAGAAAATATGCAATTGATGTTTGGGTTAACAGAGTTAAAACTTTTAAAGTTTGTGCTCAATGTTCAAGAAAAGGTAAATGTCTAAAAGGTGTTGAATTAGACGCTTGTGACAAATGCTTTGATAAAAATCCTTGTGACAAAAGATGTGCTGAAACAGATACAGAAACTGTTACTGAATAAAATACCTTTAACTTAAAAATATAGCTCCGAATATTAGATGTTTCTATCATTCGGAGCACATTAAATTAAAACATTTTTGGATTTCCATATGTAAATAAAGGTGGTATAGGTCCTCCTCCAAAGTTTGGTCTTGGCGCCTGGTTTTGATTATTTCTGTCACCAAATAATTCTCTAAGTATTAAAATCCTTATTAAATCTCTAAGTAAACGATTATCTCGCTTTGGAGGTCTTCTTGTTTCTCTTGCTCTTGGGTTTCTCACATCCCCGTTTCGCATATTTTCCGCAGTATCTTGTGCTTCGTTTTCTGGCTCTACAATGTCATATATTTCATTAACCATTTGTGAAATTATATTTTCATTTACAGGAACATTTACTGCTTTTGAGCATATTTTTTGTACTAATGGATATACCACGCCATAAATTTCTGGATATAGTCTATTTACTTCTTGCATATTCGTATTCATTCTCATTCCTGCATTATAATTATCATTTCCAATATATGTATTTTCTTGATTACTGTTATATCCTAAAACACTTCTCATATATTCTTCATACTCATTATACATATAATTATCATCCTTTCTAGAAAAAATTTAAACTTTTCTCAAACTATATATATGCATAATAAGTGTAATTTGTTAAATATTATTTACTATTTCTTTGAACTTATTTCCTCTTTCTGCAAAATTTTTGAACATATCAAAACTTGCACTTGCTGGTGAAAATAAAACTATATCACCATTTCTAGCACTTTTCTTAGCAAGTTTTACTGTATCTTCTAGGGTTTCACACATATAGATATCTAATTTTTTACCTTGCTTTTCTTCCTCTTCTTTTACTGCTAAAAATATCTTTTCTGCTGTTTGGCCAATTAATATCAATGTCTTTACCTTCTCTAATATTGGTTTGGCAATTGGTGTATAATCTAAATGTTTATCATATCCTCCTGCAATTAATACTATTGGTTCTTCAAATGAATATAGCCCTGCTATTGTCCTAGTTGGAGAAGTCCCTATTGAATCATTATACCATTTTACTCCATCTATTTCTCTTACAAATTCTGTTCTATGTTCTACCCCGCTAAACTTCTTTATAACTGCAATTTGTGTATCTAAGTCTACAAGTGATTTTGTTGCAGCTATTGCCGCACAAATATTTTCATAATTATGTTTTCCTCTAAGAAGTATATCTTTTGTATTTATTATATGTCTTCTTATTTGGTCATTGCATAATTTTATAACGTCACCATCTAAAATAACTCCATCATCTAATTTTGTTTCACTACTAAAAAATATCACCTTTGAGTTAGCGTCTTTTGCACAATTTCTAGTTAATTCATTATCATAATTTAATACTACAATATCATTTTCTGATTGATATTTAAAAATATTTTTCTTTGCATCTATATATTCTTCATAAGAACTATGTATATCCAAATGATTTGGTGTAATATTTGTTATTACTGATATGTTTGGACTTACTGTCATATTCATTAATTGAAAACTACTTAGCTCTAATATAACAAAGTCTTCTTCTTTCATTTCACTTAATTTTGTAAATAGAGGTATGCCTATATTTCCACCTAAATAACAGTTATACCCTTTCTCTTTTAGCATTTCATATATAAGAGTTGTGGTTGTAGTTTTTCCATCACTTCCAGTTACTCCAATAACTTTTCCTGGACACATTTTTATTAATAATTCTATCTCAGTTATAACTATTGCTCCCTCTTCTTTTGCTTTAACTAATTCTTTTTTTGTTGGCATACAGCTTGGTGCTCTAAAAACTATATCAAAGTTTTTTAGATTACTCAAACATTCGCTTCCAAAGAAATATTCAATACCATAATTATTTATTTTTTCTAAATATTCCTTAGGTATTTTTTCTTTTTCCCTATTATCAAATACAGTAACTTTTGCTCCTAATTTATTCATATATTCTAGAAGCGGAATATTACTTACTCCAAGCCCTATTATTGCAACTTTTTTTCCTTCTATATAACTTTCAAATTCTTCTAATTTTTTATTCATATGCGATTCACTCATCCTTTTTATATAATAGTCATTTTTTCTATATATGTGAATTATATAACAAAATATCAACTTTAACAATAGTTAATTTTTTGTTCTATTTTAGACTAGTCTTTCATACTATTTTGTAAAAGGAGTTTTTTAAATGTTTGTATGTAATTTTAAAATTAATTATAAAAAGATATTCAAGATTATTTTAATTTTGTTATTTATTGTTGGCTTTATTATGATAGGTGTGACAATATATAGAACCTTTATAAAAAATGCTGAAATTACAACTAATACTAATGATGTCTATACAATAGATGCAAGTAATTATACAAATATACTAAAATCTGTTCATGACGATATAGATACTTATATCGGCCAAAAAATACATTTCACAGGGTATGTATATAGAGTGTATGATTTGCAAAGTACAGAATTCGTTCTTGCTCGTGATATGCTTATAAGCTCTGATTATCAATCATTAGTAGTAGGATTTCTATGTCACTATGATAAAGCAAGTAGCCTAAAAGATGGTACTTGGGTTGATATAGTTGGAGAAATAAAAAAAGGGTATTATCACGGAGATATACCCATTATAGATATTACTGAAATTAAAGAAACTACAAAACCTGCCGATTCTTACGTCTATCCACCTGATGATTACTATATTCCAACATCTAGTTTAATATGCAATAGTTCTTGCTAGACTTTGTTAAGACTTCTGCATCATTTTCGTGAACAAGAATAGTGTCTTCTATTCTTATTCCATATTCGCCTGGTATATATATACCAGGTTCATTTGTTATAACCATTTTTGCTTTTAATAATTTTTCATTTTTTGAAGAAAGTATTGGACCCTCGTGTACTTCAAGACCAACTCCGTGTCCTAAGGCGTGTACTAAATCATAATCATTCATTTTGAAGTTTCCTTCAACTATTTTTGATAAAGTTTTAGTATTCGCACCTTCTCTAATTTCTGATGTAACAATCATTTGATTCTTTAAAACTAGGTCATACACTTTTTTCATATATTCCTGAGCAAAATCAACAAATATTGTTCTAGTCATATCTGAACAATATCCGTTATATACACATCCCATATCTATTGTAATTACATCACCTGACTGAATTTTTCTATCTGTTGGCACTGCGTGTGGCATAGAAGAATTTTCTCCTGATGCTACAATTGTTGGGAAACTTGCGCCAGATGCGCCATGTTCTTTGAAAAAGTTTTCTATCTCATTTGCTATTTGTTTTTCTGTCATACCTTTTTTTATGTATTTTAAAAGATATGAAAAGCAGGCATCTGTAATTTCACAGGCTTTTTTTATGTATGATATTTCTTCTTCATCCTTAATCTGTCTTTGTTTTTCAATTATTCCTTCTGTTTCAACTAAATTATTTATTTTATATCTGTGCATAATTTCTTTATATGTCGCATAAGTTACATAGTTTTCTTCAAATCCTACATTTTCGCAGAATAAAAAGTAATTTTCATAATCTTCATAAGATAAATCTCTAAAACTTGTCACTATTATTTCATCATCTATTGTCAATACTCTTTTTACACTCTCTATATATCTATCGTCTGTTATAAATATATTTTCTTTTAAAGTTAATAATAGGATTCCTTCTGCATCTATATTTATTAAATATTTTATATTTACTGGATTTGATATGATCATTCCCTGTATGTTTTGAGATTTTAAATTATTTCTTATCCATACTATTCTTTCATTCATAATTAAAATATTCCTCCAAAAAATTAATACATTCCTAATGTAAATATTTTAGCAAGTACAATAAATATAATATTAAAAGGTACAAGCATACTTACAAATGATGCAATTACTATAAATGGGCCAAATGGTATATATTCACTTTTCTTTTTTATTTTAGTTACAAGTAGGAATATGCTTATAATAGCTGCAAGTAAAAATGCCATTAAAGATATTACAATGATATTTATAATGCCAAAATATAGTCCTAAAGCTGCCATAAATTTGACATCTCCAAATCCCATTGCTTCTTTTCCTGCAATAAGTCCGCCTATTAATGTTATTATAAGGAATACCCCTCCTCCAAATAACATTCCAAGTAATGCATTTGTTATAAGGTTCATATTAAATAGTCCTGATATAAAAGTTGAAGCCAATCCTACTTCAAATATAGTCATATTAAGTCTGTTTGGTATTATTTGATATTTATAATCGATTACAAATGCTGAGATAAGCATAGGAGTTAATATAGTATATTTTATTAATTGGATATTACTTAAAAATTGTTCTTTAATTCCGTTTATAGTAAGTAATATTAAATAAATTATTACTGTTAAGATCATTAATATATAGTTTGGTTTAAATTCTTTAAAAAAGTCTTTTGATATAACTTTTTTGTGCTCTGGCATTCTTTTTATGCACCAAGCTGATATTTGGCCAGATATAAGTCCTAATATGCAAAATAGCACATAGTAAAGTATATGTACGTTATTAAGATACATCTTATTTTCTTCCCCCTTGTTTTTTCTTTAGATATCTTTTTATTATAATTCCTTCAAAAGGTCTTTTTATTTTAGTCATAAATATGTCTCTTTTATCAATAGGTTTTGTAAGTATTGAAAACATATTTGCTCTTCTTGCTCCCAAAACATCCGTAAATATTTGGTCTCCGAACTACTGCAATTTGTTTGCTATTTTCTATACCTAGTGCTTTTTGAGCTTTTAAAAATCCTTTTTTGAATGGTTTTTTTGCAAAATTTATATATGGAATATCTAACTCTTTTGAAACATTTTCTACTTTTTCTTTTTTATTTGTGTTAGATAATATATAAAATTTAATACCTTGTTTTTTTAAATCTTCACACCATTCTTTTGCTCCGTCCGAAGTAATTTTTTGTCAAAATCTATTAATGTATTATCTATGTCTAAGATAAGTGCTTGTATGTTATTTCTTTGCAAAAATTCTATTGTTATTTTCTTTACATTTTCTAAATATTCATCAGGATATATAAGCATAGTTTTCTCCTTTTAATTTATTCTATCAAATATGTAATATTTTTGTCAATTTATATTTACAAATTGTTAATTTTTATTATATAATGATTGTATTAAATTTTGAAAGGAAAATATATAATGGAATTAACTAATGAAAAAATTGCTGAAGCAAAAAAATATAACGCCAAAATTTTTCCAATCTACAAGTTATTCGCTTGGGATTTGTTGTTTTATTATTCAATAAGTTTCTTATTCTTAACGCAAAATAAAGGTTTAACTGCTTCACAAGTGCTTTTTGCAGAAGCATTTTATCCAATATTCAAATTAGTTTCTCAAATACCTTGTGTTAATATTATAGAAATACTCGGAAAACGTAAAAGTTTAATTTTAGGAAATCTATGTGTTGCTTTTGGTATACTCGTTCTAATACTAGGTTCAGGGCTTTATTCTGCAATATTTTTTAATATTATTACTGCATTTGGTTATTCAATCAAGAATATTGGTGAAGCAACTATTCTTACAGACTTTGTAGAAGGTCAAGAGCATTCAAGAACTGTATATTCTAATATAGATGGAAAAGGTTCTTCTTATTGGTATTGCTTTGATGGTATAACTGCTTTCTTTTGTGGATTTTTATATGTATTTAATAACTATTTACCAATCATATTATCATTAATATCAGCAGTCATTGGAACATTACTTTCTTTTAAATTTTTACCTTATGAAGATAAAAATTTAAAACCTACTCTTGAAGAGACAAGAAGTTTTAAAACATATTTCAAAGATTTAAAAGTTGCCTTTAAACATATATTCAAATCAGATAGATTAAAAGCCTTAATTCTATTCTCAGGTATGTTCTATGCACTTCTTACTGTTCGTTCAACTATTGCAAGTAGCTTATTTGATGAAATCGGAGTAAAAGAAGAATATTTCGGAGCTATTTTTGCTATTCTTACAATTCTTTCTGGAATATCTTCGAGATATCAAGATTATTTCCATAGAAAATATAGAAATAAATTATTGACTTATTTTTCACTTACATTTTCTATATCAATGGTTGTTATAGGGCTAACTGCTATTCTATCTCATAGTTTTGTGTTTACTATAATGATTGTACTTATATCATATGCTTTACAATATATTATAAAAGGTCCTTATTATACTTTACAAAAGAGATATTTGAATAGTTTTACAACTCCAACTATGGCTACTAAAATATTCTCTGCTGATATTTTAATAGAAGGAACTTTTGGAACTCTTATGTATTGGGTATGTTCTTTCTTGCTTTCATTTACTAGTACATCAATCGCAATTGTAATGCTTGGTTGTGTATTTACAATAGGATTTATCTTTGTATTAGATTATATGAGGACAAGAATTGGTTTAAAACCAGAAGAATATAAAAAGTCAGATATTTATTTTACAGAAATACATTAAAATTTATTAGATAAATTTAATATGATATAAAAAATAACCTTCAAGTTTTGCTTAAAGGTTATTTTCTTATATATATCTGTCTATATATAAATTTTATTTATTAACTAATTCTTTTAGAGCTTTTCCAGCTTTGAATACTGGAGCTTTTGATGCTGGTATTTTAATTTCTTCTTTAGTTTGTGGGTTTCTTCCTTTTCTAGCTGCTCTTTTTCTAACTTCGAAAGAACCGAATCCAACTAATTGAACTTTATCTCCTTTTTTTAATGCTTCGCTTATAACTTCAGTAACAGCATTTAAAGAAGCCTCAGCACATTTTTTAGTTGCTCCTGTTTTAGCAGCTACAGCTGCGATTAAATCAGATTTGTTCATTTACATTACCTCCTATAAAGATTCATTTGTGTAGATTTTTACTGTCTACAATATAAATTATTCGTCAAAATTATTTAAAATCCTTCTTTTTTTGTAGTATTTTTTTAATTTACCTTAGAGTTAAGTTGATTTTAGGTTCTTTATATTTGAAATTAGATTTTCTAAATCTCATCTTTTGCGTATATACCAAGCCTTTCAAGCAACGCACAAAGTTTTGATCCATAAGGTATCATTTTTAATTCTTCTTTTGTAAATATTTTTAATGCAATTACAGAAAGTGCAAATATTATTACTGCAAATAAAATTGCTATAATAGTTGCAATTTTTGCAGACATTATTCCAATTAACATTATATATAGCCAATATGAACATACACTCATTATAAGTGTTGCAATTACAGGTTTTAATATGAATTTAGAAAATTTCATATCTAATTTAATAGTCTTATTTAATACATAGTAGCTAATCAAAAATACTAATACATTGTTTACAATTGATCCTATTGCTGCTCCATTTACTCCTATACCTGGTATTTTTATAAGTATAACATTTACAATAAGTTTTGCAATTAATCCTATAAAAGATGATACAGCTGGAATAATTATACGCCCTATTCCTTGAAGTGCACCATTTGCAGTTTGAGCAAGTACTGAAAATACAACAGTTACTGCACTTATTTGTAATAATAAAGCTCCGTCTGGTGCATTTGGGAATATTAGATTTATTATAGGTTGTGCAAATACTATAAGTCCAAATGTACAAGGTAATCCTATTATATTAGAAAGTAATAATGAGAATGATATTCTGTTTTTAGCTGTTTTTATATCCTTTCTTGCAATAGCAGCAGAAAGTGTTGGCACTAATGCCGTTGAAAAAGCTATATTAAATGAAAGTGGTAATGTTATAAGGGTATCGACCTTTCCACTTAATATACCATATTGAAGTTTTGCCTGTGTTTCTGTTAAAAATGTTTTTAATCCTCTTACAACTGTTACTGAATCTATGTTTTTATTTAATGTTGACATTATTGCGCTTAATGTTATTGGAAGTGCTACAATTAATAATCTCTTTAATATAATACTTAATCTTTCTGGTTTGTAATTAGGTATTGTTTTATTTTCTACTGTACTGTTTTTAGTATATATCTTGTAATACAATGCCGCATATCCACAGCTTAAAATTATTGACAATGTTGTTGCAAAATTTGCACCTGCTGCCATAATTGTTACATTTTTACCATAGAAAAGTACAACTACTTCAACAAGAAGAATTGTTAGTGAAGTTTTAAATATTTGTTCTAATGCTTGTGCTTTTGCAGTCATAGATATTTTACCTCTACCATTAAAATATCCTCTTAAAACTGATGAAATAGTTACAAAGAATATTGCAGGTGATAAAGCAACAAGCGTTAATTCTGATTCTGGTATTTGTAAAATTACATTAGCAATATATCTTGCTCCAAAGAATAATATAAGTGTTCCAATTAATCCTACAAATCCAAATGCTATTAAAGCAATCTTTAATATTCTATTAGCTCCTTTATTATCTCCGTAAAGCTACTCTTTCAGAAACTAGTTTTGATATAGCATTAGGTACACCTATAGACGACAGCATAAGTAAAAGTGCATATATTTGATATCCACCGCTATAAATTGCATTTCCTTCGTCTCCAAAGCCTTCTCTATTTGTTAGATATACTCTATATACAAACCCTAAAAGCTTTGTGAATACTTGCGATAGCATGAGCACAAGTACACTTTTCATAAAGCCTTCTGCTTTATTTATTTTCTTTTCTGCTCTAATTTGCATTTTTTCCTTCTTTCTTTATTAATAATATTCTTAATTATATTATTATATTTATTAAATTTCAATATAAAAAAAGAATTATTAGAAAAATTTCCAATAATTCTTTTTACTCTTTATAAAATTTTATGCTTCTTTATAAAATGCCTTATATGCACTGTATGCACTATATATATCAAATTTACTTGTAACTTCATAAGGAGAATGCATAGAAAATACCGGAACTCCACAGTCGATTACTTCTACGCCTTTGTCTGCGAGGATATATGCAATAGTTCCTCCTCCTCCGACATCAACACGTCCTAATTCAGTTATTTGATATCTTACATTGTTTCTTTCTAATATTCCTCTTATTTTTGCAATAAACTCTGCATTAGCATCAGATCCACCAGATTTTCCTTTTCCTCCTGTGTATTTGTCAAAAGATACACCGTATGCTGATAATGCAGCATTAGTTTTATCTGAAACTGATGCATAAATTGGATCATAAACTGCTCCAACATCTGCTGATAACATACTTGACGAGCAAAATACTTTATTTAATAAATTTGGTCTATTTTCTCCAGATTTATTTAATAACTCTGCTATAAAGTTATCAAATGTTTCTGACATCATTCCTGTATTTCCCATACTTCCTATTTCTTCTTTGTCTGCAAGTATGCATACAGCTGTCTTATCTGGTGCATTTGTTTCTAGTATAGCTCTTAAAGCAGAATATGCACATACTTTATCATCCTGTCCATAGCCTGCAACCATACTATAATCAAAACCTAAGCTTCTCGCATTAAATGCAGGTACTATTTCTAATTCTGAGCTTAAAAAGTCTGCTTCATTTATTCCATATTTGTCATTTAATAATTTTAATATATTTAATTTAACTTTTTCACTAACATTTTCATCTTTATATGGTACATTACCAATAAGCAGATTTAAATCTTCTCCATCTATTGCCTCAGATAAATTCTTTTTCATTTGATCTTTTGCTAAGTGTGGTAAAAGGTCTGTGATTGTAAATATTGGGTCATTATCATTTTCTCCTATATTTACATATGCTTTTTCTCCGTTAGTTTTAACAATTACCCCGTGAATGCTAAGTGGAATTGCTGTCCATTGATATTTTTTTATTCCACCATAATATTGAGTATTAAAATATGCAAGTTCTGTATCTTCATATAAAGCATTTGGCTTTATATCTAGTCTTGGAGAATCAATGTGTGCTCCGACTAAATTTAAGCCTTCTTCTAGCTTTCTATTTCCTATAACTGCAACATACATACTTTTATCTCTATTTATTGAATAAACCTTGTCTCCGGCAGATAAATTTTCGACATCTTTTATATCTCTATATCCATTTTTATCTAAAATTTCTTTTGCAGATGTAACAAATTCTCTTTCAGTTTTTGATCTATTTAAAAATTCCATATATTCATCTGAAAATTTAAATATCAATCCTTTTTCTTCATCAGTTGCAGTCTCCCATCCTGATTTTTTGTTGTTAAATAACTCCTCTACTAATTTTTGTCCTTCTGTTTTTTCAGTATTTTCCATACTTTTTTCCTCCTTATACATTAAATCTAAATAAAACAATATCTCCGTCTTGCATAATATAGTCTTTTCCCTCTACTCTTAATAGTCCTTTTTCTTTTACAGCATTCATAGAGCCTTCTCTTATTAAATCATCATATGAAACAATCTCAGCTTTTATGAAGCCTCTTTGTATATCTGAGTGAATTTTTCCTGCTGCCTCTGGTGCTTTTGTTCCTTTTTTAATTGTCCAAGCTCTTACCTCAGGTTTTCCAGCAGTTAAAAATGACATAAGTCCTAATAAATCATAACTTGCTTTTATTACTTTATCCAAACCAGATTCTTCTAACCCTAATGCTTCTAGCATTTCTTTTTTGTCATCTTTGTCAAGGCTAGATAATTCTTCTTCTATTTTTACACATAATGGTATAACCTTTGCATTTTCCTGTTTTGCATATTCTTTTACTTCATTTACAAATTTATCTGTATCAGAATTTGCAATTTGTTCTTCGCTTATATTTGCTATATATATTATTGGCTTTGTTGTAAGTAAATATGTATCTTTTATAATTTCTTTTTCTTCATCAGTGAAATTTATTGTTCTTGCAGATTTGCCTTCTTCTAATACTTTTTTAGTTTTTTCCAATACTTGTATTTCAAATTCATATTTTTTATCTGCTTTTAGCATTTTTTTAGCTTTTTCTAAACGTTTATCAATTGTTTCAATATCTGCAAATATAAGTTCTAAGTTTATTGTTTCTATATCTCTTTTAGGAGAAATGTTTCCATCAACGTGAACTACATTAGAATCTTCGAAACATCTTACAACTTCGCAAATACTATCAACTTCACGAATGTGTGATAAAAATTTATTTCCTAAACCTTCACCTTTACTTGCACCTTTAACAAGTCCTGCAATATCTACAAATTCTATAACTGCATAAGTTGTTTTATCTGGCTCATAAATCTTTGCAAGTTCATCTAATCTTTCATCTGGAACTGTAACCATACCAACATTTGGCTCTATTGTGCAAAATGGATAATTTGCGCACTCAGCCCCTGCATTTGTTATAGCATTAAACATTGTACTTTTTCCAACATTTGGAAGTCCTACTATACCTATTTTCATTTTGTTATCATTCCTTTATATTTGATTTACATACATATTATATTTTATTGTTTCAATTATTGCAAGAGTTTTACAGAAAAAGGATAAAGATATTTTATCTCTATCCTTTTATTATATTCACTATATTAATTAAAAAATAGGTTTTATACTTCTATCTAAAATTCCTTTCATGTATGCTATTGTAATTCCATAATTTGTAAATGGGATTCCTTGTGTCTTTGCAGAATTCATTCTAAAAATCATTTCATTTGCATTTAGCATACATCCTCCACAATGGATAACTAATTTATATTTGCTTAAATTTTCTGGGAAACCAGTTCCACTACTCCATTCTAAATCTAATTCTTTTCCCGTATAACTTTTTAACCATTTAGGTAATTTTACAGTTCCTATATCGTCACATTGTCTATGATGGGTGCATCCCTCACTAATTAAAACTTTGTCTCCATCTTCTAATTTATCGATTTGCTTTGTTCCTTCAATTGCTGTATCAAGGAATCCCTTATACCTTGCCATTAAAATAGAAAATGACGTAAGTGGTATTTCTTCTGGAACGATTTTGCTTACTTTCTCAAATACTTGTGAATCAGTTATAACAAGTGCTGGTTCTTTTCCAATAGATTTTAAAGTTTCTTCAAGTTCTGTTTCTTTTGTAACTATTGCTACCCCATTTCTATCTATTATATCTCTTATTGCAAGTTGCTGTGGCATAATCATTCTGCCTTTTGGTGCTGCGCTATCAATAGGTGTTACAAGCACTACAAAATCATTAGGCTTTATTAGGTCAGAGACAAAATGTAAATCATTATTTTTAGCTTTTCCACTAATATTACCAATAGCATTTTTTAATTCTTCTATACCTTTTTTTAAAGTAGCACTTGTGTAAATAACCTTTTCGTTATTGGTTGGCACATTATCTAAAATATCCATTTTATTTTTTGCAATAATATATGGAATTTTTCTTTCTTCAAAAATTGAAATTAGCTCTTTTTCTGCTAGATTTAATTCTCTGTCTGATGTAGTTACAAGTATAGCAATGTCACAACTTCTTAATGCCTTTTTAGTTTTTTCTACTCTTTTTTCTCCAAGACTTCCTTCATCATCAATTCCAGGTGTATCTATGATTATTACAGGGCCGAAGTGGTAATAGCTCCATAGATTTTTTTACAAGGTCAGTTGTTGTACCTTTAATTTCACTTACAACAGATAAATCTTGATTAGTAATAGCATTTACTAAACTGCTCTTTCCAACATTTCTGCATCCGAAAAAACCTATATGTAATCTTTCTCCAACAGGAGTATCATTTAATCCCATAGATTCCTCCTTTTTAAAATCTAAAATCTCTTTCTCCCTGTTCTATTTTTGTAAGACGCTCTCTTACAATATCTTTTACGCTTTCTTTTCCTATATTATCAATTTCCTTTTCGATTAATTCTTCTCCTATCTTTTTAGTTTCAGGAGATGCGTAATCCATTAAAAATTCCTTTAATGTCATAAGAGCATTTGGATGGCAACAATTTTGTATTTGTCCTGATTTACATAGACTCATAAATCTATCACCAGTTCTACCTTCTCTGTAACAAGCTGTACAAAAAGAAGGAATGTATCCTGCTCTCATAAGCCAATTTACAACTTCATCAAGAGTTCTATTATCTGAAACATCAAATTGTTCTGTATCATGTGGTCTTTCTTCTTCGCAATATCCACCAACTGATGTACGAGAACCACCACTTATTTGGCTTACACCTAGACGTATAATTTTTTCTCTAATTTCTGGTGTCTCACGAGTTGATATAATCATACCTGTATATGGTACTGCAATTCTTATGCAAGCTGCAATCTTGCAGAACATATCGTCACTTAATGAATTATCAAAATCAGTTGGATCGATGTCATCTGCTCTTTTTACGCGAGGTAAACTTATGGTGTGAGGTCCAACTCCGTGAACTGCCTCTAAATGTTCAGCATGCATTAAAAGTCCAGCAAATTCATAACGATATTTGTCTAATCCAAAAAGCACTCCTATACCAACATCGTCTATTCCACCTTCCATTGCTCTATCCATAGCTTCTGTATGATATGCATAATTGTGTTTTGGTCCAGTTGGGTGAAGATATTCATAGCTTTCTTTATGATATGTCTCTTGGAATAATATATATGTTCCAATTCCTGCTTCTTTAAGTTTTCTATAATTTTCTACTGTTGTTGCAGCAATATTTACATTTACCCTACGAATAGCCCCATTTTTATGTTTTATAGAATATATTGTCTTAATGCAATCAAGTATATATTCGATTGGATTATTAATTGGATCCTCTCCAGCTTCAATTGCTAAACGTTTATGTCCCATATCTTGAAGTGCTATAACCTCGTTTTTTACTTCTTCTTGGGTAAGTTTTTTACGAGGTATAGTTTTATTCTTTGAGTGATATGGGCAATATAGACATCCATTAACACAATAATTTGAAAGGTATAGAGGTGCAAACATAACTATTCTATTTCCATAAAAATCTTTCTTTATTTGCTCTGCTAAATCATATATTTCCTCTATTTTTTCTTTATCTTCACATGCAAGTAATACACTTGCTTCTCTATGGCTTAATCCTTTACGCTCTTTTGCTTTTTCTATAATCTTGTCCACAAGTTCTAAATTATCCTTATTTTCATCTGCGTATTTAAGTGTCTCCTTTATTTCTTCATCATTAATAAATTCCTCTGCTTTTAAAGATTTTGGGTCATATTTAATCATTATAAATCATCCTTTCCTATTTTGTATAATCTCCTCTGGATACAACTATTTTGTATCCGATCTTATCAATCTTTTTCTTTAAGCATTCAATACATTGTGCTGCTTCGTCTCCTGTGCAAATTTTATTATCATAAAGCATATATTTTTTTCTAACATTTCGTGGTGAAAGATTTGGCATAAGCACATTTGCACCGAGCAAGTATTCCCTTTTCTCTTCCTAATGGATCTATCGTTCCAAGTGCTGTTGTTGCAGGAAGTAGCACATTTGGCAATGTTAGTCTTATAAGTCCTAACATAAATAATGTAAGTTCCGCTGTTCCAGACTTTTGGTCTTTAAATGGTGTATCTTTATGTGAAATAAATGGACCTATTCCACACATTTGTGGGTTTATCTTTTTTAGAAACAACAACTCATTTGCTAAGTCTTCTTCTGTCTGAAAGGGAGAGCCTACCATAAATCCTGCTCCTACTTGATAACCAAGTTCTTTTAAATTTTCTAAGCATTTTATTCTATTATCAAAGCTCATTTCTCTTGGATGTAATTTTTCATAATGTGATTTGTTTGCAGTCTCATGACGTAAAAGATATCTGTCTGCTCCTGCATTTTTAAGTTTTTTGTAACTTTCAAATGTTCTTTCTCCAAGTGAAAGTGTTACAGCGCAGTCCGGATAATTTGATTTTATACTTTTCACAATATCTGTAAGTATTTCGTCTGTATAATATCCGATCTTCTCCACTTTGTAAAACAAAAGTGCGAAATCCAAGGTCATATCCTTGCTTAGCACAATCTAATATTTCTTCTTTACTTAGCCTATATCTTTCTAGATTTTTATTGCTTCTTCGTATTCCACAATATAAGCAATCATTTTTGCAATAATTAGAAAATTCAATTAAACCTCTAATATATACATCTTTTCCATAGATTTCTTCTCGAACTTCATTTGCATTTTTAAATAAATATTCACTACATTTATCTCTATTTTGTATTAAACTCAAGTATTCTTCAAATGTAAGTTCATGATTTTTTCTTAATTTATCTATTAATTCTATATATTTTGATATATGTTGTTCTTGCATAAACACCACCTGATCTTTATCTATTAAATGATAGCACCTTTTTTATATATTTTCAATAGTTTTTATTGGCAAAATTATATGTTTTTTCCTTATAGCATAAAAGAAAAGGCGGCTGCATTGCAGTCGCCTTTTGGAGTTTGGTGGATAATCATCTTTATCGGTCCGATTGCTCCTTACTGGTCCCATAAAGGGCCTCATGAACGTTGAACAGAGGTGCATCGTCGATGTACATCTCGTTCATCTTAGTCTCCTCTACGCCGAACAGCTCACGAATGAACTTTTCGACGGAGTCAGCGAACCATCTAATTTCACTGTCCAGAACCTTCACCGCCTCCTTGGAAACGGTGTACTTCACCGCCCCATTCACCGTAAAGGTGAGGAAGAGTGGCTCGATGTTTCCGTCGACCACAAAGTATGTGGTTGCAGTGATGGAGTCGATGGCTCCATCACTCCCATGGGGCATAATATCGATGCTCGCGGCATCAATCCTGTGTCCTCTCATGGCCGGCTGGAAGTCGTGTACGTCGAGTTCCGCTGTGAGGCCGTCACAGCCGCAGTAGGTGCTCAGAAACCGATAGGCATTATCCCTAGTAGTCTTTTCCATAGTAGTAACCTCCAATATAAAGTATTTTGTAATATTATTATAACACAAAATCAACATAAAATCAAATTTATGTACTACTATCAGCTTTTCTTTTTCCTATAAATATATAAATTACAAATATTATGATCGAAATTCCCGATATCACATAAGAAATTTTAGTTACCAAAGTACCTACATATTTTACATTTATCGTGCCTTCTTCTATGCCTACTAATTTAGTGCTTAAAAATCCATTCTCTGATTCTTCTGTTTTTAAATTTACTATCTCTCCTGCATTATTTTCTATAGTTATTTCATATCCTGGATAATAAATATATGGTAATTCTAATATTGTATTCTCTTCTATATTTTCCATTTTTGCAGTTAATGTTGTCTTATTCTTCTGCTCATCATATATAGTAGCATTTCCAGATAAAATGTAAATTTTATCTTCTCTCTCCTGCAAATAAGTTTTTCTTAATAATAGCACTTTGTATGGAAGATAGTCTTTATTTATATCCATAATGCCTGTTCTCTTATTATCTATCAAATACAAAATACGAGATTCATAAAGTTCATCCATAAATGTATCTTTTGTATAATTTGCTTCTTTATTAAATATTTTTTTATATACTTCTATGGTATTATTGTTATTTCTTTGTATAAATTGAATTACTGACTGTATTCCAAATACTATTATTATTACTATTAAGATAAATACTAATATATTTTGTAGTATCTCTTTCTTCAAAAATTTTTTTATTATAAATTCTAAATTTATTCCTCCTAAAAATGAAGCAAAAAAAGTGAAAAATCCTAACATCCTCCATGGAAATTGTATTTTGCATAATATCTCTGGTACATATTTCCACGGAAATAACTTTGTACACATTATTAATGAAAGCATTGAAAATATCATAAATATTATATATATTTTTTTATATTCCTTATTTAATACAAATACTACAAATATGCTGAGTATTGTCAATAAAAGCATTGGTATTCCTATAACAAAGGTAAGATCGCTGTCATTATCAATGTCTTTTATAAATTGTGAAAATTGTATTGTATTTTTATAAACAGATTCATTGCTAGTTACCATATAGTCATTGTTCATAATTGTATATTCAGCAGAATTCAATGCTTCTATTATTGGAAATACAATCATTGATGATATAAGAATTATAAATAATAAATTTATTAAAAGTTTTTTTAAAATTTCTTTTTCTTTTAATTTTTTTATAAAAAACATTATATATATCAAGCAAAATATTGCCACATATAAAGTTGAAATCGTATGTGAAAATATTAATCCTATTGCTCCGATTGCTATATAATAATGTTTTTTTCCATCTTTATTAAACAAATTATACATGCCTAAAAATACTAATGGTGTAAAAATAGCTGCCATAAATTCTCCAAGTGCATACCTTATGTATAAATTTGATAATTTGTATGGTGCAGTCATATATAATATTGCAGAAAATAATGCAATTATCCTATTTTTAGTTACTTCTTCTGAAAATTTATACATTGTAAATCCAGACGAAATAATACATATGATTCCAAATATTTTTAATGCTAAGGCAAATGTAGGTGTAAATAATTTTATCATTAATGGTAAATAACATGTAATTGCTGAATAAAATAGATTAACCCCATATCCCATTTCATTATAAAGGCTTGGAGATATAATTGGTGGTATTACTCCAAATCTTAGTGCATCCGCTGTACCTATCAATCTTAAAAGATGTGCGGTTCCATCATGTGCAACTACAACATTAATTAATATTACAGGCAGTCCAAGAATTAGTCCAATGATAAAAATAATTATAAGATATATCCATTTACTGTTCTTTGATTTTTCAATTAATTTCTTCATATGTTCTCCTTATAATTAGCTCTACTTTTATTCAGTCCTTAAAGCAATAACAGGATCTTTTTTAGAAGCTGCTCTTGCAGGAATTAGTCCACCTATTAAAGTAAGTATAATACTTAATACGATTAATACCATAGCATTTCCAAAGTAAAGTGTAACATTTAAAGGTATATTTCCTGTAAAATGGTGAAGTAGTGAATTAATTGGTGGTATTAATGCATAAGTTATACCTATTCCAAATAATCCAGATAAAAGCCCTATTATAAATGTTTCTGCATTAAAGATTGAAGAAATGTTTCTCTTTGAAGCACCTATAGCTCTTAATATTCCTATTTCCTTTGTCCTCTCATATACAGAAATATATGTTATTATTCCTATCATAATTGATGATACAATAAGTGAAATTGAAATAAATGCTATTAATACATAAGTTACAGCATTTACTATTGTTTTTACTGAACTCATAAGTATTCCTGTTGTATCTGTATATTTAATTACTTTGTCTTCTTGACCGTTCTTTTCCATTTTATCATTATATGAATCTATAAAATCAATGAAATGTTCTTTTCCGTCAAAACTATTGAAGTAAAAAGAAATATATATTGGTTCTTCTTTATCTTGATATCCAAGAGATATAAGATTAGTATTAGCATTTGTCTCTGTATCTGACATCATAGCTGTAACTATTCTTGATATTTCTTCTTCTGACATTTTTAACTTAAATGCACTTGAAATCTTTTCTTGGTCTACATTAAAACCAGCTGCAAAGCTACTTGTCAAAGTACTTGTTAGTTCTCCAACTTTTGTCAAAATAGTTTTTTGCATAACTGCTTCTGTCATTGCCTTAGCCATTTGATTTGCTGTTTCTTCTATTTCAATATTTCCTAAATAATTTGAAATTACAACAGGTACAATATCTTTATTAACAGTTATATTTTCAGTCTCTATTCCTTGCGCACTTAAAGCAGCACTATATGCTTTTACATATATTTGCATTAAAGCTTTTAAAAGTCCAGTATAAGCTGTTTTAAATTGTTCCTTTGGAATCACATAATTTTGTTCAAGATTTGTTAGTTTATCTGATATTTCCTTTTTATTTAGATAGTTACTTACAATTTTATCTATATCATTTTCTGTAAATTCTCCTTGTATACTTTCAAATATACCATTCGCAAACGCATTTAAATTGTCCTGAAATGCTTTTTTAGCAGGAGAGGTATCAGTAGTTACTGCCTTAGATATTTCTGTCATATAACCTTTTGTTTCTTTTTCTAGGTCCTCTTGATCTATCTTTATATTAAATGCACTTTCTAGCTTTTTACTATCTATGCTAACTAGATCAGCAAAATCAAAATCTAAACTATTATTTTTACTTTCAAATTTTGAGCCTGAAAATACATCAACATCTTCATTTGCTAATTGCTTTTTAACAGAGTCTGCATTGCTTGAATACTCAATAATATGGTCGATTAAATCGCTTGTATAGTATACTCCTGTACTAAGTAGGAATGAAGATACCCCCTCTTTTGGAGCAACTATTCCAACAATTTTTAGATCCTCTGCATTGTCATATAGATTTTTTAAATATTCTTCATCATCTGACATGTCTTCATAAATATCATATTTTTTATTATATTTATATAAATCTGATGGCATAATTAGCTTTAATTTTATATTCATTAAGTCTTCATAAGAAAGCGTTAAAGGCTCATTATCAATATCAGTTGTTTCTCCATTCATTATATTTGTTACAATTTTTGTTAATTCATCAGTATCACGAAGTCCTAATGAATAAACTAATAAATCTGGTATAACATTTGGGTCTGATAAAACAATCATCATCTCATTATATTTTTCTGGTAGGTGTCCTGCTAAAATATCGTAAGATTCTTTTATTGAATCTGTATCATTAACCATCTGAGAATAAATTGAAGAATAACTACTCATCATAGTACTAGAAGAAAATGGACCATTAAATAAATTGCTTGGGTTTAGTTTTGCAATTTTGTTAGCACCATCTATTGCATAAATTGTTGGATTTATGCTATATCTATATTCAATTGACGATATATCATTTTCAACTTCGTTATAGTTATCTTTTACATAATCCTTAAAGCTCTTTAAATCATTTGTGCTTACATTAGATAGCATTGTAGAGATATATTGCTCCTCTTTTACTTCATCTTGGCCACTATTTCCTTCACTTTCAGTAGTCATAGCAAGTAATAGTCCAGTTATATCTGCTGACTCTTGAGTTATAGACAATGGATACGAAGTCAAAGTATCTTCTTGTATACTATCAACATACCCTTGAAAGCCATTAGATACTGATTGAACTAACGCAATTCCTATTATTCCTATTGAGCCTGCAAAGGCAACTAATACTGTTCTACCTTTTTTAGTTAATAAGTTATTTAAACTTAATCTAAATGCTGTCCAGATTTTCATAGAAGTTCTACCTATTGGATTAGTTTCTCTTCTTTCCTGAACTTCATCTTCTGAAATTGGATTTGAATCCTCAGTAATTTTACCATCTAGAATTTTAATAATTCTTGATGAATACTTTTCCGCCAAATCTGGGTTATGTGTTACCATTATAATTAGCTTATCTTTTGAGATTTTCTTTAATATCTCCATTACTTGTACACTTGTTTTTGTATCTAGTGCTCCGAGTAGGCTCATCTGCTAAAATGATATCTGGATTATTTACCAAAGCTCTTGCTATTGCAACTCTTTGCATTTGTCCACCTGATAATTGATTTGGTTTTTTATGAATTTGTTCTTTTAATCCTACTTCTTCTAGCGCTTTTATTGCTCTTTGCTTTCTTTCTTTTTTAGAGATTCCACCTATAGTTAAAGCAAGTTCAACATTTGATAAAACAGTCTGATGTCCAATTAGATTATAGCTTTGAAATACAAATCCAACTTTGTAGTTTCTATATGCATCCCAATCTCTATCTTTAAATTTTTTTGTTGATTTTCCATTTATAATTAAATCACCTGTTGTGTATCTATCTAATCCACCTATAATATTAAGAAGTGTTGTCTTTCCACAACCACTTTGCCCTAAAATAGAGACAAATTCTGATTCTCTAAAGCTTAAAGTTATTCCTTTTAAAGCCTCTACTTTTTCATCTCCACTTATATATGTTTTGGTTATTTTCTTTAATTGTAACATCTTTCAGTCTCCTTTATAAATTATAATATTCCCCTTATATAATTTATTGTCAATAATTATATCATATTTTATAAAAATAATACAATAGATTTTCATTATTGATATAAGAAAAAGTGAATTTAATAAGAAATAAAAAAGTCAGCTTGTTATAACAAGCTGACTCTGCCCCATAGTTTGGTTTACGGAAGGAAATCAAAGAATATGACATCTTCGATTCCAGGTGTGTCCTTGTACTCATAGAGTACCTTCCCACAGTCGCCGTAAATACCGACGACCAAATAGCCCAGCCTGGTCTTTTCAAGGACCAGATTTTCTTCCTCGTTGTCTTCCCGCTTGGTCAGGAAGTCTACGACTGCCTTGCTAAGCAGCTGAGGGAGCTTCTTTTCTTTTGCGATGAGTTCGATGACCTCATGCTCCGTCAGATGTGGTGACACCAAAACCTTTGCCATGATAAATCCTCCTGTATAATATAGATTTTGGGGCTAAAAATATGAGTTTTCCTCATATATTATAATAATACCACATTTTTACATAATTTTCAAGTTATGTAATCTTTCAGTTTAAAATATAGATAGCTAAGTTTAAATATGCTGCAAATATTAGCCATAGTAAATATGGAATCTGCAATAGCCCTGCTAATTTGTTCCTACACTCAAATCTCATTATCATTGCAATAACACATAAAATTAAAAGTAAAATCCAGAAAAATGAAAATAATCTCCATTTAAATGCAAAAAAGAATATACTCCATAAAGCATTTATCCCAAGTTGTAGATAATATATTAGATTTACATTTTCATCTGCTAAGCCATTTACCTTTAATATTGCATAAGATACACCCATTAATATATAAAGAATTGTCCACACTATTGGAAAAGCAATTGCAGGTGGTGCTAAAAATGGTTTTACTAAATTTTGATAATCTATAAATCTAGATATAATAATTCCAACAATTCCTCCGACAATTACTGGAATTAATATTGATTTTATATATACTTGTAATTTATTCATATACATTCCCCCTCTCCTCTTAAGCTAATTTTATTAAATTATTTCATAAATATTATTTAAATTTTAATATTTTTCTATTTTTGGTACATAATACTAGCAAATTAAATATGGTAAATTTTTACCAAGAATTGGAGGAAATTTATGGAAGAAAACAAAAACTTAAATATTTTAGATGAGGTAAACAAAGGTGCTACTATGGGTATGGATGCTATTTCATTTGTATCTGAAAAAGCAAAGGATAACGACTTTAAAAATGTACTTGATACAGAATATAACAAGTATAAAAAAATATCTCAAAGAGTAAATGATTTATATTCACAATATAGCGATAAGGAGCCTCATGAAACAAACGCAATGAACAAAATGATGACTTGGTATGGTGTTCAAATGAAAACTATGACAGATGACACTACATCAAAATTATCAGAATTATTAATGCAAGGAACAAATATGGGAATTATTGAAGGAAGAAGGCTCTTAAATGAACATCATAATATAGATTCAGATGTTGAAAATATTTTAAATGATTTCGTTGTAATGCAAGAAGATAGCGTTGAAACCTTAAAGAAATATCTATAATCTTAATAAAATTTTAATTTTTTCTTAAAAGTATATTAAGATATTTGTTGTACAATAAAATTATATCTTTGAGGGGGATTTCAAATGAGAAGAAGGAAGAAAAAGAAAGTAAATAAGAAAAAATTATTATTATCAATATCAATTCTTGCAATTTTACCATTTGCATCTATAAACCTAAGTAAGTTAGCAATAGAAGCATATTCTTCTACGACAAACTCTACAGGGGGTCCAATTTCGATATCAGAAAATGATGCTAAGTATGGAATAATTAAAGAGGATACTAATAAAAATTATCCTGGAAAAGGACAAGAAGATGTAAAAAATAAAGATGGATATTTTACTACATTTACAACTACTAATAATAAAAAATATATAGAATACAAACAAAATCTAGAATCTTCTTGGAATAATAATCTTTATTGGGATGATACAATGGCAACAAGTCGGGTGCGGAATTACAGCAATGTCTATTATTCTAAGTGGATATGGCAAAAATTACACACCAGAAGATTTAAGGCAAAAATATTATCCTGTATTAAATGGTGAAAATATATCAAAAGAACTAAAAAGTACATTTGGAATATCAAATACAGATTTTTTCTATGACAGCATGCATCTTTCAAATGACTATATGGAAGAGCATTTAGAAACTAACAGACCTATTCTCATTTGTGTATGGAATAAATATAAAGAAAATCGTTGGACAACTTCCTCACATTACCTCGTATTACTTGCATCAGATGGAAATGGGAAAGTATATATTTCTAATCCGAATGGTCTAGAAAATAATAGTAAAAGCTCTGGTTGGTACGATATAAATGAAATTACCCCTTATATAGCAAAAGCATTATTTATAGAAAGCTACTAGATATTACCACTTTATTAAATCCCAAATTGTTAATAGCAATTTGGGATTTATTTTTTATTTTAATAAAATCTATCAAATGTTTCTCTTGTTGAGCAAAACTTATCTGCCATACAAACTATTTTTGCTTCCAATGACTTTGGAAATTTTGTAATTGTAAGTGGCCACATATGAGACTCTATAATTTGTTTTGCTTCATCAGATATATCATAATATTTTTGAGCATTCATACTTGCAATTTGTGGATGGTGGAAGCCATGTAATCTAACATGTTCATTTTTATCATGCCAATCATATAAAAAGAAATCATGAAATATTGCGCCCACAACTAAAACATCATAGTTTATCTTACTGCCAAATCTTCTTTCACAAAATCTAGCCATCGTATAACTTACATAAGCTACGTTTCTTGAATGTATGTATACGTTCGTTTTTCCGTGTTGTATGTATTGGCTTAATAGCTTTTTCAATTTTACATATTTTTTTATTTGCATTACATACATCATAAAGTTTTTCTTTTCGTTAATCATAATATTTTCCTTTTATTTTTTATAACTTAATTATAATGCTAAAAAATTAAAAAGTAAATGTAAATATTATATTTTTTTACATTATTTTTCTAGTATTATAGTAACAGGTCCGTCATTTAAAAGTTCTACTTTCATATCAGCTCCAAATATACCACTTTCAACTTTTAAATCATATTCCATGCACTTTTCTTTAAAATATTCGTAAAGTTCATCTGCAAAATCAGGTTTTGCCGCATTTGTAAAACTTGGTCTATTGCCTTGTGACGTATCTGCATATAAAGTAAATTGTGATATAATCAATAATTCTCCATTTATATCTCTTACAGATAAATTCATTTTATGATTCTCGTCTTTGAATATTCTTAAATTTACTAATTTTTTAGCTAAATAATCTGCTTTTTCTTTATTATCTTCATGAGTAATTCCTAGAAGTACTAAAAGTCCTTCATTTATCTTTCCTGCAACTTTTCCATCTACCTTTACACTAGCATTTTTTACTCTTTGTATAACAAGCCTCATTTATTGCTCCTTTACTACTTTTTCTTCTTTTTTAGTTTTCTTTTTATTCTTAGGTTTAACCTTGTCTCTTATAAATAAATTAATACTACTCTTTAATTTTTTAGTACGTTTAAGTTGTGTATTTTTATATGCTTTAAGTTGTTCTTCAATATCTTTTACGTTATTTTTAATTGTAAATATAAAAGAATATTTTTGTTTTGTCTTTGCTGCTTGATCAAATATACTTGCTTTTAATTCTTCATATTTTACTATTAAATTCTTCTCTTTAGTGAATTTTCTTATCTTAACTATTAATTGTGTACTATATACAGTATCTATTACAATTATGCCAAAGAAAAATCCTATTACAAATGAAAAAGCTAAATTATCCTCTAACCAATGTAATGAGTCTACAATATATGGATTAATTAGATAATAGTATATTGCTGCTAATACACCCCAAAGAAGCGTATATAGTGGACATATAAGTCCATCGATGTTTCCCCATTCATTTGAATAATCCCAGAGTTTTACTCCCATACCTTTTATAAATATCAAACCTGCTATGTATTCAATTAGAGTTACTGTAAGCATCATAATTATAACTAATAATATTCCATTTATTGGTATTTGTGAAAATAAATAAAATGTACATAATCCAAAACCATATAATGGTAAATATGGTCCTACTAAAAAGCCTGGGTTTATCCATTTTCCTTTCGATATAATTCTTCTATAAAATAATTCTAGTATCCATCCTCCTACACTTCCTATAAAAAATAGAAAAGCTAGTACAAGAAATACATTCATTGTTATCTCCTCTTTTATTTTTAAATTTTAGCATATATTATTTTAACATATTATTAAGAAAAATAAAAGTATTTATTGAAATATTTGACATAACGTAGTATAATATATTTACTGCAAAGGGATTCCCTTAGCAGTTGCAGAGTAAGGAAATGCAGCATTATATACAAACAGGAGGATTTTATGGCAAACAAAATTACTCTGAAGATTAATTTTAGCAAACGGCAAGAGGAAAGGGGCAGTAATGTCACTCGCAAAGAGCATGTGCTTTACTACCTTTCTAAGGCTAAAACGCTTGTCCTTTCTGATGAGCATTGCGAATGCCTTATCGAAGGGTTTTTCTATCCTGGTGATATCAGAGCAATAAAGCACTTCGTACAGGAGAACCCTGAAATTGCTATCGAGCACTCGTCTCTGATAGCAAAAGGTGGTCATTGCACCATCTCGATCGTAAAATCAAACAAGTGATTAAGTCTTAATTCCAAGGAAAGGCTTATCACTAGCTGCATTTTCTGCTCATTTAGGTTTCTGTGAAACCTAAAACAAAAGGCCATACAGTCAAGATGAATTTTTCAAATTGACTGTATGGTTCTTTTTTTAAGTTTTATATTTATTTAGTTTCTTTCAAATTTATAAAAATACGGTAAAATGTCTGGGAAATAATATTTAGCAAGTAAATTTTCTCCACTTGTTGTTCTTACAGTTACATTAGGATAAGTTTTTACCATTACTTCATTTCCCCACAGTGTATATATGATATTTGATAAAGTTTCATTTTTATTATACAAATAATCATATTTTTCTATTACTTGTTCTTTATTCTTTACATCTAAATTGTTTTCTACTATTACCCTAGTTAAATAAGCATCCAATGCAAATGTTGATAAAAGAAAATCTATAAATAAAAATATAATACAAATCACAACTAAGGTTTTTAATAATTTAATGTTAAATTTACTTTTTATAAAGTCTATAAATTTGTCTATTTTAGGGTTTGCAAATTTTATAAGATACAATGCAAGTAATCCCCAAATAATCGAATATATAAGTGATATTCTTCCATTTAAGTTTAGAAACTCTCCTGAGTAATCCCACCAACTTGTATTAAATACTTTGTCCCCTATTAGGCTTACCATATATTCAGTAACGCTTCCGCACCAATACTCCACCTAAAAATAATCTATGTCCTTTATCTTTAAATCTATTTAAAGCACATATCATAAGGGCTGCACCAAGTCCATATATTGCAGAAAATGGCCCATAAAGGAAACTTTGTCTTGATTCTATTACGCCATATAAAATAAGTGCGTAAAAAAATTCTATAATAAATCCTATAACACTATATATTATAAAATATGAAAATATTCTCCATATGCTTATTCCTGATATCTTCATCTCTTAAAACACTCCCTATGGCATATTATAACTTATTACGACATAATTTGCAAATATAATAAAAATAGTAATAATATTTATTTAAAAGAGATGCGTAGCGACCAACCGTAGCGAAGCGAAGGGCGACTTTTGCAGCCTACATTAAAAATAATCTAATTTGTAGGCTGCAAACGACAAATCTCTTGAAAAATAAATATTATTACTATTGTGCTTCTATATTCATCTTCTTTAACTCTTCAAATCTCTTAATCTTGTTTGTTGTAGTTTTTGCAAATTCATCATTTGTCAAAATCAGATTTTTAACATATTTGTATTTTGGAAATAGCTTGTTAGTTTCTTTTATCTTGCTCCATATTAAATCTCTTAGCTGATTTTCATTTAAATCTTGATATTGTTCTTCTACAACTTGCTTATTTATTTTTGCTTTAACTGATAAAACAACATCATCTTTCTTTGGAAGCCCGAATACAAAACAGTCTTCTATCAAATCTATTTTATTGATATGCTCCTCAATTTCCTCTGGGAATATTTTCTTACCATTTTTTAAAACAATTATATTCTTTTTCCTTCCAGTTATATATACAAAACCTGCATCGTCAATATATCCATAATCTCCTGTATATAGCCATCCGTGTTTTAATACCTTATTTGTAGCCTTCTCGTCTTCATAGTAACCCATCATGATATTTGGTCCTTTTGCAACTATTTCTCCAATATCATCCTTATCTTTTCCTTCTATTCTGATTTGAACATTTTTCATTGGGAAACCTATTGATCCGTATCTTCTATATTTATAATTCTCAGCACAAAGAACAGGTGCTGCTTCTGTTAAGCCATATCCTTGAACAGTTAAAATTCCTAAATCATTAAGTCCTTTTTCTACATTTTTGTCTAAACTTGCAGCTCCACTAATTACAAATCTAAGTCCTCCTAGTTCATCTATTATTTCTTTAAATACTTTTCTTCTAATATCTATTCCAAGTTTCAAAAGCATCTTTGTAAATATTTTAGCTATTTTAACTAATGTAGTTTTTCCTTTTTTCTCTATACCTTCTTCTATCTTTTTATATATAGTCTCAATTAATATTGGAACTCCTACGAAAAATGTTATATGATATTCTTTTAAATTTTGAGCAATATATCTTAATCCATCTGGAAATGTGGTAGTTATTCCTGAGCTTAACATTATCAGTTGTCCTGTTGAGCCAAATGTATGGTGAAACGGCAAAACTGCAAGGTTTACATCTGTACTTCTAAAATCTCCTACTAATTGCATATCTGATATATTTCTTGCAATATTATATTGTGAAAGCATTACAATTTTTGAAGTACTTGTCGTTCCAGAAGTAAATACAAGAGTTGCTAGTGCCTTATCATCAATTTTATAATTTAAAAAACTGTTATTACCTGATTCTATTTCTTTTTTTCCAATTTCAACTATATCTCTTAAATATCTTGCGTTTTCTATCTTTTCAATACATATAAGCTCAGTTAAATTAGATTTCTCGTTATTTTTTACTTTATCTACAACTTCTGAATATTTTGATTCATATATTACTGCATCTACTTTGCTTCTAACTAATGAATTTATAATTTCTATATCTGTTAATGCTTTATCTAGTGGAACTGCAACTATACCACCAAATAGCATTGAGCAATATGACAAAACCCATTCATATCTATTACTTGAAAGTATGGCTATTCTTTTATTCTTTAATCCTATTGAAAAAAGACCAGTTCCAAAATTGTTTATTTCTTCTAAAAATTTTGTATATGTAATGTCTACATATTTTATTTTATCGTCTTTTTTCTCCTTTATCTTAAATGCAATATTGTTTGGATATTTCTTTACAGAATACTCAATAACCTGTTTTACATTATTAAAAACTGGATATTCAAAAAAGGTTTCATCTTTCATATTTGTTTTTTTCTCCTTTTAATCTAGTATTTGATACTAGATTATCATATATAAAAAATCTTGTCAAGGAATTATAAAGATATTTCAAAAAAATAGTATAATTCTCAAATTTTAGGAAATCACTATATTAGATTAAAGTAAAAAGTTTAGTTACTTTTAGAATGGAGGTTTTACTATGACAGGTAAAGAATTATTATATGTTGAAGATGCATTAGGACATGAGTGCTTTATGAAAACTTGCACTAAGCATACAGCTTCACAACTTCAAGATGCAGCATTATCTCAATATATGACAGAACTTGAACAAAAACATACAGAATTGTTTAACAAATTTTTAGGATTACTTTAAATAAGAAATGGAGGTTTTGTAAATGGAAGATAAAGATTTAATGGAATCAGAATTATTAGTTATTAAAGGAGTTTGTGATTTGTATCTTCACGGCTCTATTGAATCAACAACAGCAGAAGTTCATGCAGCTTTTAAAGATGCCTTAAATACATCATTAGATATTCAAAACAAAATATACAATTTAATGGCTGAAAAAGGTTGGTATAAAACAGATACAGTAGAACAGCAAAAAATTGATACAGTAAAGCAAAAATTTGCAAATAAATAGACAAATAGAGTGCCCTAAAAAATATGGGCACTCTATTTTGTCACCTATGCTAAAAAAGCTTTTTGTGTTTAAGTTCATATTCCTCCCAAGGATGTGTAACGGCGGATTTAAAGGTGTTTCTTTCTCCGCAGAAACTTGTCTCGTTGGGTGGATATGGTGTACTTAACACTTCGTACACAGAAGGTGACTTAGGGGTTGACTTTTTTGTTTTTCTTTTAGCTTTACTTCTTTTTGCCATTGGTTAACCCT
>CANRFH010000015.1 GCA_947629835.1 uncultured Clostridia bacterium
GCAAGAACAAGAGGAACTATTGTTGCATTTGAAGCAGGAAAAGCTGTAACTTATGGATTATTTAATGCACAAGATAAAGGAGAATTATTTATAGGACCAGGAACTGAAGTTTATGAAGGAATGATAGTTGGTCTAAATTCAAGAGGAGAGGATCTAGCTATTAATGTATGCAAAGAAAAACACTTAACAAATACTAGAGCTTCTGGTTCAGATGATGCACTTCATCTTGTTCCACCAATTCAAATGTCTTTGGAAAAAGCAATCGAATTTATACAAGATGACGAGTTAGTAGAAGTAACTCCACAAAATATACGTTTGAGAAAGAAAATATTAGACACTAAGGAACGTGAAAGAACTGCAAGGAGAAATATGCAAAGTAATGAATAATATTAAACTTAATCAAATAAAGCAAAAAGCATTAGAAGAAAAAATTCCGATTATAATGGACGACACTTTACAATATTTAGATAGTTTGTTTCTTGGAAAAAATATTGATAAAATTTTGGAAATAGGAACAGCTACTCGGATATTCTTCTATATGTTTTTCGAGATATTTATCAGATAATGGAAAAATAGATACTATTGAAAGGGACGAAGATAGGGCAAAAGAGGCAATAGAAAATATAAAAGATATGGGTTTAGATAACAAAATCAATGTTATACTTGGAGATGCAGTAGAGATTTTGCCTACAATAAATCAAACTTATGATATGGTTTTTATTGATGCTGCAAAAGGCAAATATCCAATATTTCTAAATGAAGCACTAAGAATGTCAAAAAAAGGTAGTATTATCGTTGCGGACAATATTTTATATAAAGGATATGTAATGAGCGATTATAATAAGCATAAACAAAGAACTGCAGTTAGAAACCTAAGAGAATATATACAAAAAGCTTTGGATAATCCAAAGCTAGAATCTCAAATTTTAGAAATAGGGGACCGGAATCTGCATAAGTAAGGTTATTTAGAATATACCTAAATAAAAGATTGTAGATGCTAATGTATCTAACAAATGCACTGCTAATAATATATTTATAGAGATACTCTGTACTTTTACAGGTATCTTTTTTAATATTTTTCCTACAATTTTTGTTACAAATGGATGCAAGTATTTTATAAATAAAATACTACCAATACCCCATATAGCACTAAAAGATAGAGTTATTCGTGAATTTAAATTTAAGAAATATCCGAGTATAATCCCACCATCTTGTAGCAAACAATGCTTGTAAAAAGAAGTCTGTTATGTATTCAAAAAAGCTAAATACTATTGCTGATAAAAAGAATAATTTTATTGGTTTATTTTTATAATTTCTAAAAAATATGGTCAAGATAATTGCTCCATATCCATAGATAGGGCAAATAGGGCCAAATAAGAAACCTCTTTTTACAAATGTATGTGTAGATATTACACAAAATATTTCTTCTGCAATCCAACCCAAAAAAGCATATATTAAAAAATATACATATGTTTTTTGAAATTTACTTATATTTGTTTTAGAAATATTTTCCTTAGTCTTATCCTGCATTAATACACTTTCCTTTATTTAATTTGTATTTTATATAAACATATATAGATTATACTATAAAATTATACTAAATGCTACAAAAAAATAAAAAAATATAAAGAATCAGGCAGTGAATTTCTTCACTGCCTGACCTTCGATAAGGTAAAAAGCAATTAGTCTAAATGTAAGTTAACAACGGCCATTAAATCACACATGAGAAAGGCCTGAACTCTTCCTTGCGCAATTAAAGAATTTTACCCCTTTTTGGACATCTTTCCGTCTCCCTAATGGCACGAAGAGTTTTGAATATAGAGAGTAATATTAGACTTGCTTTCTTACCTCCCACGACGCACGTGGGCTGCGACTACATCGTGGATGCATTAAGAAACTCATCCACTGAGGGCGAAAACGGCAGGCATTTTTTTGTGGAATTACCACCGAAATCAGTTCAAATATCCGAACAATGCGGATTTTGATATACTGCATTTTCATAAGCCTTAACCGCTTTAGCCCACATAAAGTGGTGAACATTTCGTTCCCCCTTTCTTAAAAAATAGGTGTGTGCAGGAGGTCCGGTAGTACGGCTTCCTAATTACGGCCAGTGTAAAAACGAAGCCGTAAAACCTATTGCTCTGGGCAAAAGTACCCAGGAGGTAATAATTATTATATATCGTTTAACATAAAAAGTCAATAGTTTTCATAAAACGAGCTATTGAATTTTATAATAAGATATAATATAATAAATATGAAAAATTAAAATATGGAGGTTTTTATGAATAAACCAGAATTACTAGCACCAGCAGGTTCATTCGAAAAAGCTAAGATTGCTTTTCTTTATGGAGCTGATGCAATTTATTGTGGAACCGCTTCTTTATCCTTAAGAAGTAGGGCAGAAGTAGATAATGATGACTTACAAAAAACCATAGTATATGCACATGATATTGGAAAAAAAGTTTATGCGGCAATAAATATATATGCATTAGATGAACATTATGAAGAAATAAAAAAACAAGCAAGAATGCTAAATAAACTTAAAGTAGATGGTATAATTTTATCAGACGGAGGAGTACTTGACATTGTAAGAGAAGAAGCTCCAGATGTTGACATACATATAAGTACACAAGCAAACACAGTAAGTGCACATTCAGCTATGTTTTGGTATAAAAATGGGGCAAAAAGAGTAATTCTTGGTAGGGAGTTAAATAAAGAACAAATTAAAGATATAATTGATAATACTCCAATGGGTCTTGAAACAGAAATATTTGTCCATGGTGCATTATGCTTTGGATATTCTGGTAGATGTTTCTTAAGTGATTTTTTGGCATCTAGAAGTGCAAATTTAGGTGACTGTGCCCAAAGTTGTAGATGGGCATATAATCTTTATGCAGAAGAAGCAAATAATCCAGGAAATTTAATGCCTATTGAATATGATGATAAAGGAACATATATCTTTTCTTCAAAAGATTTGTGCCTCATAAAAGAACTACCTGAAATTATAGAAATGGGTGTAAATAGTTTAAAAATAGAAGGAAGACTAAAAACAGAATACTATTTAGCAAGTATCATAAACGCATATAGAACAGCAATAGACGATTATTTCAAAGAGCCAGAAAAATATGATTATACAAAATATCTTGCAGAAATTGATAAGGTTAAAACAAGAAGTTTAACTACATTTTATTTTAATGATAGAAATAATAAAGATTTCCAAGAATTTGAAGGAAAACAATATAATCCTGATTATGAATTTGGTGGAAAAATTTTAGAATATGATAGTGATAAATCTATAATAGAGATAAAAAATAAATTATTTGTAGGAGATACATTAGAAATAATAATACCAGGAACAATAGATGTATTTAAATTCAAGATAGACAGATTATGGGATGCAGAAACAGATGAAGAAATAGAAAGTGTTAGTCCAGGTAAAAAAGGACAATTAGTTAAAATGCATTTACCAATTAAATGCGAAGATAATTGGATTATAAGAAGGAAAAAATAATATGGAATATAAAATAAGATTAATTGAAGAAAAGGATAATAAAGTTATAGAAAGTATAATTAGAGGATGCCTAATAGAATTTGGAGGAAATAGGGAAGGTTTAGCGTGGGCAGATCCAGATCTCGGGAGATTTTCTGAAATTTATAATAAAGAAGGATATAGGTATTGGGTTGTAGAAGACGAAAACGGCAAAGTCGTTGGCGGAGTTGGTATTGGAAAACTTGATGGAGCAGATAATGTATGCGAACTACAAAAAATGTATCTATTAAAAGAAACAAGAGGAACGGGAGTTGCTCACAAACTTATGAAAATTGCATTAGATTATGCAAAACTTTATTATAAAAAATGCTATATAGAAACATTAAGTAATATGATAGCTGCAAATAAGTTTTACAAAAAATATGGTTTTATCTCATTAGATAAGCCTTATGTACAAACAGCTCATTATGCTTGTGATGTTTGGTATATAAAAGAGCTATAAATATTATTCTTGAAATTCTTTACTTAATTTATTTATAGCTTTTGTTTCGATACGTGAAACATAACTACGACTAATTCCAAGTATTTTTGCAATTTCATTTTGTGTCTTTGGAATATAGCCATTTAATCCAAAACGCATTTCTAAGATAAGTTTTTCTCTATCCTTTAATACTTCCTTCATTTTCTGAAATAACTTTTTAGTTTTAAGTTTTAAGTCGATTTCGTCTTCAATACTTCTTTCGTCATTTTCTAAAATCTCCAAAAGAGTTATTTCGTTGTCATCTTTATCTTTTCCGAATGGGCTCATTTAAATAAACTTCTGCTTTTGTTTTCTTAGAACTTCTTAAAAACATTAATATTTCATTTTCTATGCATCTAGCAACATAAGTAGCAAGTCTTATATTTTTATTCATATCAAAGCTATTTATTCCTTTTATAAGTCCAATAGTTCCAATAGAAATTAAATCATCTTGATCAATATTAGTAGAAGCATATTTTTTAGAGACGTGAGCAACTAATCTTAAATTTCTCTCAATTAATATATTTCTTGCATCTTCGTCTCCTTCTTTTAATTTTACTAAAAATTCTCTTTCTTCTTCAGGGCTCAAGGGCTCTGGGAATAGATTAGAACTTTGTATATATCCTACCATAAAGGTTGCACTCTTTAAAAAAGCAAAAAATCCTGCTATACTAAGAGTTCCTAACATAATTTAGTCAAGCACCTCCAATTTTTCACATAGTTAAGTATATGTTTAAAAATACTTTACTGTGCCTGACCTTATCAAAAAATGCTTATCCTACTTGAAATAAATAGAAAATTCAAGTATAATAAATACTTGTAAGGAGGTTATCAATGATAGACCTTGATGAGAATAAGAGAATCTTGCAAGATATGAAAATTAGATTAGATAGTTTAGAAAAATCAATAGGAAGAATAGAAGAACTAGAAACAAGATTAAAAGAATTAGAAGATCAAACTTTAATAGATGGATTTTGGAGTGATACTAAAAAATCTAATACTGTTCTACAAGAAATTAAAGAAATAAAGGCTAAATATAACGGATTAAAGGATATAAAGCAAAGTTTAGATAGCCTAATAGAAATGAACGATTTTTTATTACTTGAAAATGACGAAGATTTAGCAAATGAACTTTCTGAAAAGACAAAATCATTAAATAAAGATTTAGACAAATTAGAAATTAAGATGTATCTTTCTGGAAAATTTGATAAAAATAATGCGATTATAACTTTACATCCAGGAGCAGGGGGGACAGAGTCACAAGACTGGGTACAAATGCTTTATAGGATGTATTGTAGATGGGCTGCAAATAACGGTTACACTGTAAAAGAAACAGATTATCTTGAAGGTGAAGAAGCGGGAATAAAAAGTGTAACTGCTATGATTATTGGAGAATACGCTTATGGATATTTAAAAGGCGAAATGGGTGTTCATAGACTTGTTAGAATTTCACCATTTGATGCAGGAGGAAGAAGACACACATCTTTTGCATCTGTTGAGGTATTACCAGAAATATCAGATGATATTGAGTTAGAGATAAATCCTGACGATTTAAGAATAGATACTTACCGCTCGTCTGGTGCAGGAGGGCAACATATAAATAAAACATCATCAGCAGTTAGAATAACCCATATACCTACAAATATAGTTACAACTTGTCAGTCTGAACGTTCACAGCTTCAAAATAAAGAAACTGCAATGAAAATGCTTAAATCTAAATTATTAGATTTGAAGGAAAAAGAAAATAAGGATAAAATTGAGGATTTGAAAGGAATTCAAAAAGATATTGCTTGGGGAAGTCAGATAAGATCTTACGTATTTTGTCCATATACGCTTGTAAAAGACCATAGGACTAATTATGAAGTGGGGAATGTGGAAGCGGTTATGAACCGGAGAAATTAATGATTTCATTGAAGCTTATTTAAAAAATAATATTAAATAACAAAGGTGCATTGCTAAAATGCATCTTTTATTGTTCTAAATAAGACAAGAAGTGAATATATATAATTATATACTTAAAAACGAAGGGAGAAAAGGCATATGACAATAGAAGAAAGAAAAAACTTATCTCAAACAGCTATTCAAAACTTAATATTAGAAAATAGGGAAAAGCTTAGTATATCTGGTGTTCTAGACGTATTAAGTTTTGATGATCAAGTAGTTATGGTTGAAACAGAACTTCGGACTACTTACTATAAAGGGAGAAAATCTTAAAATTAATAAATTAAGTATAGATACATCAGAAGTTATTGTAGAAGGTGATATAGGTTCTTTAAGTTATAGTGAAAAAGATCTAAATAAAGATAGAACAGGAAGTTTCATTAGTAAAATTTTTAAATAAATTGTAGGTGAAAAATTTGAATGTAGATGCTATAAATCAGGTTTACTTATTTTTAATTTTCATAATAAATGGCATTTTAATTGGAATAATATTTGATATATTCAGAATATTAAGACGCAGCTTTAAAACATCTAACCTTGTAACATCATTAGAAGATGTTTTATTTTGGATAATATCAGCATTACTTATAATGTATTCTATATTTAAATTTAATAATGGACAATTTAGATTATACATTTTTATTGGAATATTTTTAGGTATTGCAATTTATATGTTATTTTTTAGTAAATATATTATTAAAATTTCTGTTAAAATAATAGCCATTTTTAAAAAGATTCTATCCTTCTTATTTAAAATTTTTTATTATCCAATTAATAAAATCTATACAGTTATAAAACTGATTATAATAAAACCAATTCTATTTTTTATAAAACAAATAAAGAATATTTTTCCAAAGCTCAAAATTTTAAGAAAAAGCTCTAAAAATAGTGAAATTTTGAATAATAAAGAAGGATTTTGAATTATTATGTAGAATTATATATGTATAATAAAGATAATTGGGCATAAGATAAATCTAAGAAAAGAGTGTACAGATGAAAATCGATATTAAAAAATTGTTTAAAAAAATATTAATAATTATTTTGATTGTATATGCGATAATTATATTAATAAATCAACAAAAACAATTAAATACTTACAGCGAAAGTATAGCTGCAACTGAAGAGAAAATTGAAGAGGCTAATGAACATAAAGACTCTTTAATTTCGTTGAAACAAAGTACAAGCTCTTTAGAATATATAGAAAAAATAGCTAGAGAAAAGTTAAATATGTACAAGCCAAATGAGAAAGTTTATATAGATGTAGGTAGTTAATGTAAAAAATTATATGCCAAAGTTTAAATAACTTATATTCTAGGTTTTGTTAAATAATAGAACTTGAATCATTTTATAATATTTTTATTCTTAACTTTTTCCAATAAATTTTTAAAAATTAATATATTATATAAATAAAATAGGGGGCAGATTATATGGATAGTAGTATGCAATTAACCGAATTGCGTAAAATTGCCAAAGAAAGAGGCTTAAAAAACATAAGTAAATTAAAAAAAGATGAATTACTAGAATTATTAAATAAAACAGAGGAAAATGACAATTTAGAAAATGTAGAACTTAAAGAAGATAAAAAAAGTTCTGAAGAAGTTACACCCACTAATGGAGATGGTTACAAAGTAACTAATGAAGATGATGCAATTGTTGAAGGTATTTTAGAAGTTCTACCTGATGGATATGGATTTTTAAGAGGAGAAAATTATTTATCTAGCAATAAAGATGTATATATTTCACCTATTCAAATTAAAAGATTTAGATTAAATACAGGAGATAAGATAAAAGGTATTGCAAGATTTCCTAAAGATGGCGAAAAATTCCCAGCTTTAATCTTTGTAGGGGATGTTAATGGAGATTCTCCAGACGTAGCTATGAAGAGAAAAAGTTTTGATGAATTAATTCCAATATATCCAGAAGAAAGATTGAAACTTGAAACTACTCAAAATGAAATAGCAATGAGAATAATAGATATAATTTCTCCAATTGGAAAAGGGCAGAGGGGAATGATAGTTGCTCCTCCAAAAGTAGGGAAAACTACTCTTTTGAAAAAAATTGCAAATAGTATTACAACTAATAACCCTGAGGTAGAATTAATAGTATTATTGATTGATGAAAGGCCTGAAGAAGTTACTGATATGAAGCGTTCAATTAAAGGTGATGTTATATATTCTACATTTGATGAACTGCCAGAACATCATATAAAAGTTGCTGAAATGGTTCTAGAAAGAGCAAAAAGACTAATTGAGCAAAATAGAGATGTTGTAATTTTACTTGACAGTATAACAAGACTTGCAAGAGCATATAACATAGTTGTTCCTGCATCTGGTAAGACATTGTCAGGAGGATTAGATCCAACAGCTCTTCATAAACCAAAAAGATTCTTTGGTGCAGCAAGAAATATAGAAAATGGGGGAAGTTTAACTATACTTGCAACAGCATTAATTGAAACTGGTAGCAAGATGGACGATATTATTTTTGAAGAGTTTAAAGGTACAGGAAATATGGAAGTACATCTTGATAGAAAGTTATCAGAAAAGCGTATTTTCCCAGCAATCGATATAAATAAATCTGGAACAAGAAGAGAAGAAAAGCTTTTAACTCCAAAAGAGCTAGATACTGTATATGCTCTTAGAAAAGCATTATCAAGCTTACCTGTGGCAGATGTTACTGAACAATTATTAAGTCAAATGGTAGTTAGCAAAAATAATGAAGAGTTTTTAGATAAAATGGATTATTTTCTAAGAAATTATAAATAGAAAATTTAATAACCACTATTCTTTTGTAATAGTGGTTATTTTTAACTTTTTTTGAAAATAATATAATAGGTAGGAGGAAGTGAAGTTGAATATTATTCAAAGCATAAATAAATTTTTTCAAAGAATAAATGATGATCATGTGGGAGAATATGCTGCTAAATGCGCATATTTCACATTTCTTTCATTTATTCCTTTTATCCTATTATTACTTAGTTTAATAAAATATATGAATATAGATAGAAGTACGCTTGAATATATTTTAGAGGCCTTTCTTCCAACGGTAACCACAAATGGGGTAGTCGATATTATCCAAGAGATGTATTCAAAATCTTTTCAAACAATCTCAATATCCGCAATATTTACACTTTGGTCTGCTGCAAATAGTTTCTATGCGTTAACATTAGGGCTTTCATCAGTTTATAGGAGTGAAAATAAGAAAAATTTTATATTACTTAGAATAAAGGGAGTAGTAGGCACTATAATAATTATATTTACTATTATTATGGTGTTGATATTACTAGTTTTTGGAAATAGAATTAGTTTAACTGTTGAAGAAAATTTTCCAAATTTCAGCGAAATAATCAATTTTATACTAAGTATAAGAAGTTTATTAGTAATTATTTCATTATTTATAATTTTTATTTTGATGTACAGATTTGTTCCTGACCATCAAAAGGGGAGTAGCTTAAAATCACAGATTCCGGGTGCTACTTTTGCATCTATTGGTTGGTTTGTGCTTTCGTATTTTTTCTCCATATATATTGATATTTTTACTAATTTTTCTGTAATTTATGGTAGTCTTACAACAATTATATTAATTATGATGTGGTTATACGCAATTATATATATGATTTTAATAGGAGCTGAAATTAATGTAATTGTTACTAAAAGAAATAGAAATAAGGAAAATACTTAGGTTTCTATTTTTATTGACAAAATTTTTAGAATATTGTATTATTAAAGGGCCTTTTTACTGAAGAGGTAGAAAGGAGGGTATTTTACATATGACTGCTTTTGATTTAATTTTTTTCCTTGTTATCTTGCTTTTAAGCAAGTATTGGGGAAAAAATAACGACAAAAGGTAGTAATACCAAGAGTGGCAAAGGTCAGCCACTCTTTTTTTTTATAATAAAAAGAGATATGCGGTCAACATATCTCAGGTATTTTACATATTAGCTTTTTATAGCTTAATGATATTATAGCATCTTTTATTTTATATGTCAAATTTTTTAATTTATTCCATTGCATAGACTAATTGCTTAAAATGTATTGACAAAAATATTCAATACATGATATATTTAAGTTAAATTATATTAAAATGTATTTTTAATTTTGTTGTTTTTATATTGGTCAAAAATAGCATTTAAGAGAGAAGAGAGGGAAAAAAACCTCATTTTTATTTAGATATAACATTGCACAAAATGAAACTTTTGCGCAATTAGGAATATGACTTTTATGAAAAAGGTCCTATCTCGCTATTTTTCTAGTTTTTTCCTACTTTCTTATACAACAAACTATATATCTTTTTTATAAAAACTTCTTATAGTCGATCCTCATGCGTCAATATTTTTAAGCTTTATTAATTATTTGTTATCATTTTATAATTTATTAATTATTTATAAAAAATTTTAAATTATCTTATATAATTTTACTAAAATTTATGAAATCCTTTATATTTCAGTATTTTCGCAAAATTTATAGACAACAAGTTATATGTCCTTTTTCTAAAAACGCCTTAAAATCGATTCTCGTGCGTCGCTTTTTAGGCCGTTTTTTCAATACTTTTCAGAAATACTTAAAATATCAATATTTTAGAAGATTTATGCAAATTATTATATAAATTTAATTTCTGATAATTAAATTTTATATATAACTTGTTGAGTTTTATATTAAAACGTCTTAAAAACGATTTTAGAATGTCTTATTTATAAAATGTTTATTATTTAACTAATAAACATTTTATAAATTATATGTTTAAATTATAAAATTTAAATTATAACAAATGTTCGTAAAATAAATTTTAGCTTAAAAAATTTTTAATTTTAAATTTTATTTTTGCTTGATAAGAAATTTTTACAAATATTTTTGTAGAAGATTAAAGGTTAATTTAAAAGTTTTATAATTTATTTTAAAATATCTATTTTAAAAGTTGCCCCTCTCTCCTACTTTGTTATTCTTTATTTAAATTTTATATCAAACCATAGCAATATTTCATAGCCAAAATTCGTCTTACTGCTAAATCTATTTTTTCTTCTGAAATTCTACCTTCATTTATAGCATTTAAAACTTCTTGTCTTTGTTTCTCAAAGTCTGATGTAATTATCATGTCGTTTCCAGCTAATACTGCTTGAACAGCAGCTTCTCCATTTTCTGAATATTGCTTTACTGCATCCATTGCTAAGTCATCTGTCATTATAACTCCTGAAAAGTCTAGTTGTTCTCTTAAAATATTGTGTGCACTTTCTGATAATGAAGCTGGGAATTTCTCATCTATTGATTTAACAATATTGTGACTTACTAAAACACATGGGGCACCACATTTAGCTCCACTTGCAAAAGGGAGAAAATCTCCAACTGCAAAACTATCAAGACTTCTTTCATCAATAACAATTCCTGTGTGAGTATCTTCATTGTCTCCATATCCAGGGAAATGTTTCATTACTGAAATCATTCCATCATCATTCATTCTCTTAATTAATTCTGATACATAGTTTGCAGTCTCCTCATATCCTTGACCATAAGTTCTTTTATAGATATAAGATGATTCTTTAAGAGCAACATCAGCTACAGGTGCAAGGTTCATATTCAAGCCTAATTTCTTTAATAAATTAGATTTCTCTGTTGAATCTTTTATGATTGCTTGTAATCCTCCTTCTTTATATAAAGCTTGAGTTGATTCGAATTCAGAAGATCTAAAAGCACTATAAGCACTTACTCTAACTATTTCTCCTCCTTCTTCATCAACTCCGAAAATCAATTTTATTTTACTAGTATTTTGTAAATTAGTAAGTTTCTTTAATACTGAAGATTCAGTTTCGTCTTTAAAATCTTTTCCAAATAAAATGTAACCGCCAGGAGCATATTCTTTTATTTGATTTTCTATACCACTATCTGGGAATCTAACAAGAAATATTTGTCCTACTTTTTCTTCTAATGTCATGCTTTTAAGTAAATTTTCAGCTTGTTCGTAATATTTTCCAAACAAATCAGTAAGTTCAACATCGTCTGGGGCTTCACTATTTACATCATTGTCAACGTTATCTATTACATTGGTTATTGCGTTTTCTATCACACCATTTGATGTATTACTATTTTCAAAATCTGTGTTATTTAGCGCTTTTTTTCTTATTACCTTAAATAAAATTATCCCTATAACAATTAAAACTATAATAATTACAAATATAAAAAACTTTTTCATATATTTTCACCTCTTATTATAATTTTATTTTTAGAAACTTATTATTTTATTATACATATCTATTGCATAATTATCAGTCATACCAGAGATATAATATATAATTGCTTGACAAAATTCATTTTCATTCTCAATGTTAAACACAACTTTATTTTTACAAACTCCATACCTTTCGTAATCCCAGTACATTTTTAACCATTTTTCAAAGTCTTTTATAATTTCTGGATACATTTTAGAGAGACGTTCTTTATCTGTATAATACTTTTTTAAAGTGTTATATATAGTTGTAATTACAATTTTAAAATATTCTGAAGAAGGTTTTAGTCTTTCATCCAAATAAATATATTTATAGTTAAACTCTTTTAATTTTTTGATAAATTCAAAAGATTCATCAGAAAACTTTAAGCCTACATTTTCGTTACTATTTTCGCATAAATCATATATTAAATTGTTAATTATAATAGTATTGTTTATAGCATCTTTTTCACTTAAATTCATTATACTTTTAAGTTCTTTTAAATGTCTATCTAAGATTCCTACAGTGATAGCATCTTGTATATCTCTACCTAAATATGCTATTTTATCTGCAATTTTTACTACACATCCTTCCCAAGTATATGGATTATATTGGTTTGGAAAATTGTAGTCATATAAATCAATATACTCATCCCTAGGCTTTAAGCCATTTTCATCAATTTCGCCACAATGTGAAATAATGCCATCTCTTACACCATAAGTTAGATTAAGATTTTGTAGATTTTGATTATTATCTTCTAATAAAACTAATTCATCAACCATTTCTAATCCGTTTTTTTCGTGCCAAAATGTCTTTCCTATATCATTTTTGGAAATTTCAGATAGTATTTTTTCTCCCTGATGTCCAAATGGACTATGTCCAATATCATGAGCTATAGCAATAGCTTTTGTAAGTTTCGTATTTAAGCCCAAATATTCTGCTATTGTATTACTTATAGATTCAACTAAAATTATATGTTCCATTCTAGTGCAAATATGGTCATTTGTTGGAGAAAAGAATACCTGTGTTTTATGTTTCATTCTTCTAAATGCTAGACTATGTATTATTCTTGTATAATCTCTCTCAAATTCAGAACGAATATCATTTCCTCTTGAGTATAATTCATTTTCTCGTTTAATAACATTATTCCATTTTATATTTTCCTGCGTTATTGTTTGATTTTTTAAACTATCTCTCATATTAATACCTCTTCTACTGAATTTTCATTTTTATTATAACAAACCTTTACATTTTTTTCAATTTAATTATATATTAAGTAAAAGTTTTGCATAATATAGAATGTAAGCATATTGAAAATGCATCTTAAATAGTGTATAATATATATGTATGGGGATGTATTTGGTTTCGACATTAACATAGAAATATAAATAGCGAGTGGTGGAGCCTTGGCCACCTTAAAAAAGGCAAATTTAAAATAAACGCTGATAATAGAGAATTAGCATTAGCTGCCTAAGTTGCGGCTACACTCTCCTAGATACCCTACAGATTTAGATAGAGTGTCAACATTGTAGGAAACAAAGCTATTTTATGTTTCGAAAATAGTGGGTATTTATGAAACTACTGAATTTTTGAAGTTTGTTTATTAACTTGAATTTTCGGGAATTTTCATTAATAAACTGCACTCGGAGAAGTTTATATGGAAGTGTTATTGGACAGGGGTTCAACTCCCCTCATCTCCACCAAATAATATAAAAAGTGCTCTTAAATTTAAAGAGCACTTTTTTATATTTTATTTTCCTATAAACATTTGAACGTATATTTTTCCATATTTTGGGCTACTTACTACCCCTATTCCAGTATAATTAAAACTGCTATTTAAAATATTTGCTCTATGTCCAGATGAATTCATCCAAGCATTTACTGCACCACTATTACTTGAATTACCTGCTATGTTTTCTCCTGCTGATCTATATGATATCTTAAAACTTTTTAGCATATCAAATGGAGAACCATAAGCCTGCGAATTATGTGAGAAATAATTATTATCTACCATATCTTGTGCTTTTATTCTAGCTACTCTTTGGACCTCATTATCTATCTTTAATGCTGATAATCCATTATTAATCCTTTGCTGATTAATTAAATCAAAAACTTCTTTTTCGTTTGCATTCAAAGCCGAAGAAGTTTGATTAGTATTTTGATTGGTATTTCCAGAATTATTTTGAGTCGTATTATTTGAAGAATTTGGATATATAGCTCTTACATATTGTTTGCTTACTGCTCCAATATAATCTCCTTCTACTTGAACAATATACCAATCTCCTACACCTGCAAAAACTCTTATGTATTCATTTTTCTTAACAGTTGTTACAACTTTAAAAATGGTTCCGGGTCCACTTCTTACATTTAGGGTACTTGCTGTAACTATCCCAGTAGAAAAGTCTACTTTATAGTAATGTTGCATTGCAAAAGATCTAGAAACACTAAAAAGAATTAATGTAATCATCATAACAATTGTAATCTTTACCACTTTATTCCTTTTAATTGCTATTACTTTCATAAAAATCACCTTATTTAATGCTATGCCTATAATTTGTCTAAAATACATCAAAATTTTGAACTTTTCTTTAAAAAATGTTGACAAAATCTAATAAAAAGGGTAAAATAATATGTGCACTGTTAAAAAAATATTTTTAATATGGTGGATGTGGCGTAGTTGGTTAACGCGCCAGTTTGTGGCACTGGAGACCGTGGGTTCGAGTCCCATCTTCCACCCCACTTATATATTTGATTATATTGGGCTGTAGCCAAGCGGTAAGGCACCAGACTTTGACTCTGGCATGCGCTAGTTCGAATCTAGCCAGCCCAGCCATTTTTATTTTTTGGGGGAAATATGGAAAACATAAGAGCATTAGTTAAAAAAGTATGTAACAAAGAAATTATTCTATACATTGTATTTGGTGTTCTTACAACCCTTGTTAATTTTGTTTCTTTCTATATATTAACCCATTTTATTAATTTAGATGAAAATTTATCTAATATCATAGCAATTATACTTTCAGTTTTATTTGCCTATTTTACAAATAGAAAATTAGTTTTTAATTCTACTGCTGTTACCTTTAAAGAAAATTTAAAAGAATTTTATAAATTTATTCTTGGTCGTTTATTTACTATGATTTTAGAAATTGTCGGATTCTATTTATTATTCAATATTATTCATATTCACGAATTAATAAGCAAATTATTTATTACAGTAATTGTTATAATCTTAAACTTTTTTATCAGTAAATTTTTCGCGTTTAAAAAATAGATATATACCTTTTTGGAGGCTACTTTATAATGTTTTGGAGGTAGCCATATATGAATCATTTATTTTCGTACTCTTTTTTAGGAATTATCATATTTTCAATTATTATAGTCATATTATTTCGGTTCCACAATGTCAGATTATTCATCTTACAATATAAATGAAGAAGATATTTATATAAGTGAAAGTGGATTTGCTTGGCCAATACCTAATTTTTATCGTATTTCTTCATATTTTGGTCGCAGAAACTCCCCTACTTCTTTTGCATCTTCATATCATTCTGGGCTTGATATACCAGCACCTGAAAATACATATTTTTTGGCAAGTATTTCTGGAACTGTGATACATACTGGATTTAATGGATCAGGTGGTCATACTATTATTTTGCAAAACGAAGATATTCTAGTCTCATATTGTCATGTTTCTCCAAATTACTTAGTAAATACTCGGAGACAAAGTAGAAAGAGGGCAAGTTTTAGGACAAGTTGGGCCTTTTCATATTTATGACGTACTAAATAATCCATATAAAGATTCAAATGGAAGTCCAACAAATGGTGCTACGACTGGTTGTCATTTGCATTTTGCAATAAAAATAAAAGGAGTTTATCAAAACCCCTTAAATTTAATTCCTATTAAATAAATTTACATATCTTCTTCGTCGTCATTGTATTCACTATTGTTTTTATTTTCTTCACTATTTAAACTGCTTTCGATATCATCTTCAAGTTCTTCCTCATTCCAATCTAGTTCTATTAAATTATCACATTCTGGACATCTTACTTCATATTTTATACCATTACTAAAATCTTCAATAAATTCCGCATTACAGTATGGACAAACTATTTCAAAATCAGAATCTTCATCTGATGAATAAACTTCCTTTTCAAGTTTATCTATGATTTTTTCCATGCTTTCTATTTTTGCTTCTAATTCTTTTTCTCTGTCTGCCATAGTGTTTAATCTGTTTAGATTTATTTCAGCTAATTTATCTAACTCGTCTAAAAATAATAATGAAATATTATATACTTGTGTTTTTATATAGTCTAAATCTTGTTTGTTAGTCACATTCTTTTCAATATCTTGTAAAATATTATTAAACCTCTTTTTTAAATCTGTCATTACAAAAACTCCCTTAAACTCTTTCCATATACTCCCCAGTTCTTGTATCTATTCTTATAATATCACCTATTTCAACAAATAATGGAACACTTATTTCTAAACCGTTTTCTAGTTTAGCTGGTTTTCCAGATGTTGTTGTTGTATTTCCACTAAATCCTGGTTCTGTATATGTAACTTCTAGTTCAACGAACATAGGTGGCTCAACTGCAAATACTTTACCTTTAAAAGATAATGTTTTAACAGTCATATTCTCTTTTATGTATTTTAAACTATCTCCTAATTGGTCTTCATTTAATGGTAATTGTTCGTATGTTTCATTATCCATGAAATAATATATATCACCATCTTTATACAAATATTGCATTTCTCTCTTTTCTATTTCTGCTCCTTGTAATTTTTCAGATGGGTTAAATGTTCTTTCTATAACTGCTCCTGTTATTACATTTTTTATTTTTGTTCTAACAAATGCTGCTCCTTTTCCTGGTTTTACGTGTTGAAATTCAACTACTCTAAATACTTGGCCATCTAATTCAAATGTTGTTCCATTTCTTAAATCTCCTGCCATATATACTTCTGCCATAAATTATTCCTCCAATACTTATTATATTTAATTCTTAAATATTTTATACTATTTTTGCAATAAAATCAATACTTATGCGATATTTTCATTAATTTATTATATGTTTTTTTCAAAAAAGTATGTATTTATTAAATTTTTTATGATAAAATATATATAAATTTTGCCAATATAGCTCAGTTGGTAGAGCAACAGATTCGTAACCTGTAGGTCGGGAGTTCGATTCTCCCTATTGGCTCCAATAAGTAAAATACTTCAAAAAATACTTTTAAATTATTTGAATACATAGTCATTAATAAAAAAACATATAATATTAATGTCAAATATAGTTTGACAAGTTAAATATTATATGTTAAAATATATTTAATTTAACCCTCTACTACTTTTGTAGTAAGACGGGAGCCTAAATGATTTTGGAGAGTTCTAGCAACTCTCCTTTATTTGGTAAAAAACTTAATTAAGTATTAAAATCAATATATTTTCCATTTTCACAATGATTATAAAATTCTTGTACTGAAATATGATACTTTGGCTTTTCATATTCGTATAATGCCAAGTTTTCAACGTTATATTGATTATTTAATTCATGTTTAATAAATTTATCTTTAACATCTAATAATAAATCCCATTTAGCATTATATTCATGAATTCCTTTAAATCTTTCCCATGAATGTTCAAACCAATAAAATTTATTATTCTTTTCATAAGTTAAGAAGGTATGAGTCGGGCATTTATCACCATCATAATGTACTATAAAATAAGTTTTTATATTACAAGCATTTTCTTTGAAATAATGTCTTTCAAGTTCCACTTGATCCCAACATACACCAATTTTATTAGTTATTATTTCATTTGGAGATTGCAGTATATAATTATTTGAAAAGGATTCATCCACAATACTGTGTTTATTCTTATCTTTATCTAACCAACCATATTCAATATTGTTCATTAAATCCATAATCTCTAACTCATTAATCATATTAATTATCCTTTACTAATTAAACTATCTAATTTATTCTTCTCTAAATACTTATCAGTAATAACAGTTGAAGATATTAATTGATAAGTAACTGAAGATGCTAATCCTATTGATAAGCAAAATGGAGATGGAATAAAAGAACAAGCAATTCTAAAAATATTTGCAATTTGTTTATGTATAGTTGCTTTATATGCTGAAATTTCTAACTGTATATATGTTAATTTAGTTAAATAAATAGGATAAACATATATGCATATAAGTTCAATTACGGTTATAATTAAAAGAAAATTCAAATCAACTCTATATATTGGATATAAAATAATTCCCATTATAATACTTGATGTTATTAGCATATAAACTAATTTTCTACTATTTTTTATATGTTCTTTGTATGAAAATACTTTTTTTGCCATATCAATTTGAGCTACTATTTTTATTGAATCTGCAATATCCCACTGAGTATCTGTTATTAATGTTAAAAATGATATTGCTAAAATATATTTTTCTCCAAAATCAAATGAATTTTTTAAGCCAAATAAATATATGATAAACATGCTTATTTCTCCAAACAAATATGCTGAATCATATTTAATACAATTAAGTATGTTTATTTTAAATTTAGTTCTATGAACTGTTTTTACCATCATAATCAAAACAAATATAGCTGTTATTATAAATGATATACTTGTTATTTGTATTTGATTTTTAGTAACAATACTCATTACAATTAATGATATGAAATTTATTAAATTAAAGTATATGCTATATTTATTTGCTATTTTATTTTTATTCTCATAATATAACTTGCATAAAGATAGACGTAATAATAATTGCAGAAACATTTGAGCAACTGCATATATTGCAAATATCTTATATGTATTAATATCCATATTCATAAAGCTTATATAATCATCTATATTTATTATTACTCCAAAAAGTATTATAAATCCTAATATAGAACCACATATTATGCCTGAAAAAGCACTGTTAGGGTTATTATCTCTTATTGCACTAATATTTGCTCCTGTTCCAAAAATGCTCTGTATAGTAGTTATTACAAATTGCATTGGATATATTAATGTAAATATATTTATTAAATTTTTATCAACTAATATTCCAAGTAAAAACCATCCTAAAATTGGTGTTATTGATGTTAAAAGTATATCAAATCCTATTCTTAATAATCTATTCATTGTTTTTTCCATTTCTAAATTTTATTAATTACGATTATTCTATCATAACGCCTATTTTTTTGCAATAAAGTACAATTTGTTTTATGTAAATTTCCTGTTTTTTAAATTTCTTTTTCAAAATGTTGATAATCTTTTTTTGTTTTCCAGTTTCCTCCCCATGTCCATCCTCGTTTTATAAATGCATTATATAAAGCATCTCCCTTTTTTATGAGCCCTTTTACAATAATATTTCTATCTTTATATATCTCTGCATTGGCTGGTTCTATTCGTTTTCCATCTATATATGGATTATACAAAGGATTTATATCTATTGCTATACCAAGTGAATGATTTGATAATTTTTTAGAATTTTTAACTACTCTATAACAAAAAGCTGATGTGTTATTATCTTGCATCGATTCTTCGTCATTTGCACCATATTCGTCAATTAATCTTATCTTTTCAATAGGATATTTATTTTCATATATCTCTTTAAAAATATCTAAAACTTCTTGTGCAACTTTTTTATTTACAATCATTTCTCCAATATGTGATTTTTCGTCAAATCCCCAATATGTTATTTGCAAGTATGCTAAATCTTTTATATCTATTGCATCTATATTGGATATAGGTATAGAATTCCCTATCATTTTAGTTAAAATATAATCTGGTATTTCATAGCTTTCAAATATTATTTCTAATACGTTTATTTCTAAATCTTTTTCTACTTCTGATATTGATAACAACATTTATTTCCCCTATTTCTTCATTATAATAGCCCACCTTTTTGTGAGCCATTATTTTATATTTTAATTATACCATTCAAATTGCCAATCTAATATTTTTACTGTATCTCCTTCTTTTATTCCAAGACTTTTTAATTCAGCATCGACTCCCATAGCTAATAAGTTCTTTTGCATATAATACATTGACTCTCTATCTTGTATATTTACTCTTCTCATTAATCTTTCTATTCCTGGGCCTGTTATTATATATACATTCCCTTTTTTCTCTACTTCAAATTCTTTCTTATCCTCTAAGGTATATACTATTTTTTGATCTGATTCTATCAAATCTTCCTTAGGCAAATCTTTTAGAATTTTAGCAACATAAGTCATGAGTTCATTAATTCCTTCTTTTGATGCAGCAGATATCTTAAATATCTCCATATTTTCTTTTTTAGCTACTTTTTCAAGCTCGTTATATAATTTCTCATCTTGCATAATATCTATCTTATTTGCGACTATTATTTGCTTTCTTTTGCTTAATTTTTCGTTATACTTCTTTAATTCATTTTGTATAACATAAAAATCTTCTACTGGATTTCTACCTTCTTGCCCTGATACATCTATAAAATGTAAAAGAAGTCTTGTCCTTTCTATATGTCTTAAAAATTGAAGTCCAAGTCCTACTCCTTCACTTGCTCCCTCTATAATTCCTGGGATATCCGCTATAACAAAACTATCTCCATACTCAGTTTTTACAACTCCTAAATTTGGTATTATTGTTGTAAAATGATAATCTGCAATTTTAGGTGTTGCAGAAGTTACAATAGAAAGAAAAGTCGATTTTCCAACATTTGGAAATCCAATTAAGCCAACATCTGCTAAAAGTTTTAGCTCTAAAAGTACTTCTAGTTCTATTCCTTTTTCTCCATCTTGTGCAAATCTTGGGACTTGCCTTGTAGAAGTTGCAAAATGTGAATTGCCTTTTCCTCCTCTTCCTCCTGGAAGTATCAATTCTTTTTGCCCCTTTTCTGATAAATCAGCAAGTATTTTACCTGTTTCTAAATCTTTTACAACTGTCCCTAATGGAACCTTTACATATAAGTCTTGTCCGAGATTTACCATAAGAATGATTTCCGGCTTCCATTTTGACCATTTTCTGCTTTAAACTTTTTCTTATATCTAAAATCAACTAGCGTATTTGCATCTGGATCTACGACAAAATAGATGCTACCACCGTTTCCTCCGTCTCCTCCGTCAGGGCCTCCTGCCGCAACATATTTTTCACGTCTGAAACTAATAGCACCATTTCCGCCATCTCCTGATTTAATTATTATTTTTGCATAGTCTGTAAACATATCTCCACCTTTAATCTTCGAAGTAATCAAGCATCATCGCTTTTTTAACTTTTTTCATAGTCTTTTTTGCCTCTTCTCTTGCTTTTTCTGTTCCTTCCATTAAAATTTTATCAACGATTTCTGGATGCTCTTCATAATATTTTCTTTTTTCTCTAATAGGTTGTAATTCTTTATTTATATTTTGTGCTAATTGCTTTTTACATGCTACACAACCTCTTTTTCCCTCTTTACACTCCTTGCATACTGTTTTACATTCCTCATCTGTACTGAATAATTTATGATAATAATATACCATACATACATTAGGGTTTCCTAAATCATCTTTTTTTATCCTATTTGGATCTGTTACTGCACTCATAACTTTTTTGTTGATTTCTTCTTCTGGGTCAGACAAATATATAGCATTTCCCAAAGATTTTCCCATCTTTTCATTGCCGTCTAAACCTTTAATTCTTTTTGTACTTGATAAAATTGCTTGTGGCTCTTTTAATACTTCTCCATATATGCTATTAAATTTTCTTACTATTTCACGGCATTGTTCAATTAATGGTAGTTGGTCTTCTCCAACTGGTACAAGTTCTCCATTAAATGCTGTAATATCTGCTGCTTGGCTTACAGGATAACCTAAAAAACCATATGTTACACTTTCTCCAAATATTTCTTTTTTTTGTGCTATTTCAGTCTTAACGGTTGGGTTTCTTTCTAGTCTAGCTATTGTTACTAAGTTAGAATAGAATACTGTAAGTTCTGCTGTTTCTGGTACAAGTGATTGTATATATATAGTTGTCTTTTTAGGATCTATTCCAACTGATAAATAGTCCATTGCAACTTCTCTAACATTTTTTCTTACTTTTTCCGGGTTGTTAAAATTATCTGTTAATGCTTGAACATCTGCAATTAAAATATATGGATCATATATTCCTTCATTTTGCATCTTTACTCTATTTTTTAAAGATCCAAAATAATGCCCTATATGTAAACGACCTGTTGGTCTATCTCCTGTTAATATTCTTTTCTTTTCCATAGTATTTCCTCTATTTCATATTTTCTTTTTCAATTTCGTTTATAAGATCAACTCTAGCTGTATGTCTTCCTCCTTCAAACTCTGTAGCTAAGAATTGTCTTACTATGCAAATTGCATCACTTGTTGAAATATAATCTGCTCCTAATGCTAAAATATTTGCGTTATTATGCATTCTTGCAAACTTTGCTGTTTGTTCTTCATAACAAGGTGCACATCTAACTCCTTTAAATTTATTAGCACATATTGACATACCTATCCCTGATCTGCAAATAAGTATTCCTGTATCAGCTCTTTTTTCTGATACTTCTTTTGCTACTGCTTTTGCGATTAATGGATAGTCTACACTTTCTTCTGAAAAAGTTCCTTTGTCAATATATTTTATTTCCTTTTCATCAAAATATCTTTTTACTTCTTCCTTTAATTTGTATCCGCCATGATCTGAGCCAATTACTATCATATATATTCCTCCTTATTAAATTTTATATAATATTTAATTTATTTCAAAGTTTTCTATTTCTTTTTTTATCTTATTTTTGAAATCTTCTATACTCATTTGTCCAATATCTCCTAGACTTCTTGAACGAACGCTTGCCAAAGATGCTGATTGTTCTTTTTCTCCCAATACTAACATATAAGGTATTTTTTGTAATTGAGCTTCTCTTATTTTGTATCCTATTTTTTCATTTCTATCGTCTACTTCTACTCTAACTCCTAAATTATCTAATTCACTCTTTATTTTAAATGCATATTCTAATTGATTATCGGTAATAGGTAATATTTTTACTTGTATTGGAGCAAGCCACATTGGAAATGCACCTTTTGTTTCTTCTATCAAAAATGCTAAAAATCTATCAAATGTTCCAAGTATAGCTCTATGGATAACAACTGGTCTATGAGCTACTCCGTCTTCTCCAATATATTCTAGTTCAAATCTTTCTGGTAATAAGAAGTCTAATTGGCAAGTTGAGACAGTTACATCATGTCCAAGTGCTGTTTTAATTTGAACATCTAGTTTTGGTCCATAAAATGCTGCTTCTCCTTCTGCTTCATAAAATTCTAGTCCTGACTCTGTAAGAATCTCTCTTAATTCGCTCTCTGCTCTTTCCCACATTTCATCATCATCAAAATATTTTGCTTTGTTGTTTTTATCTCTTAAAGATAATCTAAATGAATAATTTTTAAATCCGAAATCTTTATATACAGAAAGTATTAGATCAACAACTTTTTTAAATTCTTCCTTAATTTGATCAGGTCTAACAAAAAGGTGGGCATCATTTTGACACATTTCACGAACTCTTTCTAGTCCGCAAACACTTCCACTATCCTCAAATCTAAAATCATGTGCAAGCTCTCCAATTCTAATTGGCAAATCTCTATATGAATGCATTTTATTTTTATATACTAACATGTGGTGTGGACAATTCATTGGTCTTAAAACTAATTCTTCTGTATCTATTTTCATTACTGGGAACATATCTTCTTTATAGTGATCCCAGTGTCCACTTGTTTTGTATAAATCTACATTTGCCATTGATGGTGTATATACATGATTATATCCTAGTTTTATTTCTTTATCTTGAATATATCTTTCAAGTAATCTTCTTACAGTTGCACCATTTGGTAAATACATTGGAAGTCCAGAACCTACTAATGGATGAGTCATAAATAACTCTAAATCTTTTCCTATTTTTCTATGGTCTCTTAGCTTTGCTTCTTCTAGTTCATTTAAATATTCATCTAATTGGCTCTGTTTTGGGAAAGATATTGCATATATTCTTTGAAGCATTTTGTTTTTCTCACTGCCTCTCCAATATGCTCCTGATGAAGATAATATCTTTATTGTCTTTACTTCTCCTGTACTTTCCAAATGAGGTCCTGCGCAAAGGTCTGTAAAGTCTCCTTGTTTATAGAAAGAAATTTCTTCTCCTTCTTTTAAATCTTCTATTAATTCTACTTTATATGGCTCATTTTTCATTAACTCAATAGCTTCTTTTTTTGGAAGTGAAAATCTCTCTATCTCTAAATCTTCTTTTATAATTTTTTTCATTTCTTCTTCGATTTTTTGTTTATCTTCCTCTGAAAATGGGGTATCGGTATCAAAATCATAATAGAAACCATTATCTATTGCTGGTCCTATTGCAAGTTTCACATTTGGAAATAGTCTTTTTACTGCTTGTGCCATTATGTGTGAGGTTGTATGCCAATATGCTTTTTTACCTTCTAAGCTGTTATCAAAAGTCAATATTTCAACACTACAATCTTTATTTAATTTATATCTTAAATCCTTTACTTCTCCATCTACTAATCCTGCTGTCATATTTCTTGCTAGTCCTTCGCTTATACTTTTTGCAAGTTCAAGTAAAGAGATTCCTTCTTCTACTTGTTTTTTGCTTCCATCCTTTAATATTACATTTATCATTTCTGATTACCCCTCTCTATTTGTATGTTATGTGCATAATTATATCAATTTATCTCAATTTATTCAAGTTATTTTAAATGAAATTTATATGCTTTTTAATTAAATCAATATGTTAATATTATATAATGCTTTACATAGAATTACAAGTGATTAATATTTAAAATAATATGTATCACAAGCATTTAATCTTTTCAAATATTCTGAGCTTTCGAAATTCATAGCTTTTTTTACTGTATCTAAGATATAATCATTATCCTGTCCTTCATTTATAAATACAATTATTCCATTTTCTATGTCTTTATCGTTCAAGATATTTTGTATGTTTTCTTCTGTTATTTCAATATCTTTTGCAATATATGATTCGTCAGTAGTTGCAAATAATAATATATCGTCTAAAAATCTGTTATTTACTGAATTAAAGAAATATATTGTAGGAACATTTAAATCATTTCCCATTCTATATACAATTTCCTTTTTATCGCTATACATAGATTCTGGCTCTATTTTAAGTATAAAAGGCGAAACAATAATTGCAATTAATATTATACTTATAATTATGTTAGTATTTTTTTCTGTATAAATTGAATTTAACAATCTATACAAATAATATATAACTAATACAAATATCAAACTAGAAATTGGCATTACATATCTAAGTTCTATCCAAGGAGAAGCTACTGAAACTATTAAAAAGTAAAACAAAGTTGGAAGTACTAGCATTTTCGTAAATTCATTTTTCTTATATTTTCTTCTTTTATCTTTACTTAAATTCATTTTATATATAGTAAAGCCTACAAATATAACGGCCACGAAGAATAGCAAGCTATTAAAACCAAAATGATCTATTTTTTGTATATACAATAGTATATTCATAAGAAATTGAGATATATTTGTAAGATTATCCATTACCCCTTGTCCTCTATATCCAAAGAACATATGCTTAATTGAATAAGGGAATATTACTAATGAGATAGCTCCGCTAATTAACATAGTTAATGTATAAAATGTAAGCTCTTTATATCTTTTCACTTTAATATATTTTATAGCAAATATTAAGTATAGCATAAATAAGAAAAATAGATAATAATAATGTGTTAAAACTCCTGCTAAAACTGATATTCCAATTAATATCAATAATTTTACATCTAGTTTTTTTGTTTCTAACAATTTCATATGCAAAAATGTTATTATTAAAATATTTAATGTTGATAAAGCATACATTCTAATATATAAAACATTTGTAAGTGATGCCATTGTTATTGAAGATATAAAAGCAAGAATTATAGATTTTTCTTTTACTCTTGATTCATTTTTAAGTAATTTTTGTAAGATAAAATACATAAATAAAGTTATAAATATGTATATAATAATATTTACAGTTACACCAGGCCATTTTGAAAAATGTCCTACATTAAATCCCATTGCAAATCGTAGAATCAAATAATATAACGGAGGATGCACATCATTCTTTTGATTTTCATAGACTTGACTATATTCTCCTATTTCGTCTTCTTGCACAGCTAAATAATCATCATAGTAATCTTTTGTATGCCAAGTATTGTAGAAATCTTCGTTATCTTGTATTTCTACTTTATCATAACTTGCAAGACCTAGAGAATATGCCTCGTCCATATGAATATATGACTTTTCTACTCCCCCTACAATATATATAATTGTTTGAGCTATTAAAAAAAGTATAACAATTAGTATTTCTTTTACTTTTGTATTCATCTTTGCTTCCCTTCTAACAATTCTAATATGTATTTTATTATATCATAACATATATTTATTCGCAATCTAAAACAAAAAAGAGATAGCAATTAAAAAACTATCTCTTTTACTCAAATTGTATCTTGGCTATTTGCCTGATTTATATATTATATTCTTTTTATATATTTTAGTTACTAAATATGTACAAATTAAACTTCTCTTGCTTTAACTACTAATCTTTGCTTTCCATAGCTTTTACATGTTATTAATGTAACTTCTTTTTTGCCATTAGTTAATTGAGATGTACAGCTTACATCAGTTGGCTCAACTATGTATTTATCATATACCTGATATGTAATAGTTCTATTTGATAAATCAGTAAGTGTAAATGTATCTCCTTTTGAAATAAGTGAAAGCTTTCCAAACATTTTTCCACTCTTGTAATTATGACCAACTATTACATAATTTCCAACTTCATTTGGTTTAGGTCCCCATAATCTATTTAGAGATACTTTCAAAAGTTCGTCTGATGTATTAGAAAGTACAGGATATTCTATATCTAGACTTGGTATTTTTAATACTGCTTCTGAATAATAACTAACTCCATCTGCTGAAACAGATTCTTTTATTTCGGATGTAGTTTCATTTTCGTGTGATAGTAAATTTGAAACTTCTACTATATTTTCAGTTGCACCTTCGTCATCTTCCTCTTTTAATTGTACAACTAAAACATTATCTTTTACTGCAATCGTTGTATTATCTTCTTGAGATTCAGTATCATCCGTTTCTTGAAGGCTAAGTAATATTTCTTGTGATATTTGTTCGCTTTTATTTCTGTCATATTCTGCATAAATACAGTATGAAAATAATGTGCAAGCCAAAAAAACACAAATAAAGAAATTAAATTTATATATTCTTTTCTTTCTTCTAATTTCTGGTGTGACTATTAACTTTTCTGATACAAGTATTTGATTCATTACATTCTCCCTCATATTATATTATACAATATTTATACTACCTTTTTCAAGAGTATTTAATGAATTTTATTAATATTTTATTGAATTATTGGCTTTTTAAACTATGCTTTATCTAAAACTTGTAATAGTAATGCCATACGAATATATAATCCATTATGTGCTTGTTCGAAATAGCAAGCTCTTGGATCATCATCAACATCTGTTGATATTTCAATAACTCTTGGTAATGGGTGCATTAAAATTGTATGTTCAGAAAAGGTATCTAATACCTCTTTATTTACTATAAACTCCTCTTTTCCAAAATCTCCTTCAAATCTTTCTGCTTGTATTCTTGTATGATAAATAACGTCTAAATCTCTTGGTAATTCATCAAAACTACTGTATTTAACATATTCTATTCCTTTTTTATTTAACATATCTATATATTCCTGAGGAAGTGAAAAAGCTTCTTTGCTTAATCCATATATTTTAATATTATCATATAATGATAAAAGTTTTAATAGTGAATGCACAGTTCTTCCATATAATAAATCTCCAAGTATTGCAACTTTTAAGTTATCTAGCCTTCCTATCTTTTGCTTAATTGTATACATATCTAACAAACTTTGAGTTGGATGCTCCTTTTTTCCTGCTCCTGCATTTATTATAGGGATTTTATCAACACTTGCAGCTTGAATTGCTGATGTGTCTGATTTATGTCTTATTACCATTGCATCTGCATATCCTGCAATTATTTTTACTGTATCTTCAATAGTTTCACCTTTTGCTGCTGATGAAAACTCTGCTGCATTTTCTGTTGTAATTATGTTAGCTCCTAATTTTAATGCTGCTGACGAAAATGATAATCTAGTTCTTGTACTTGGTTCATAAAACATTATTGCGATAATTTTGTCATCCAATTTATGTGCATATTTTTCTGGGTTATTTCTAATCTTATCTGCTAAATCAAATAATTCCTGTAAGCTTTCTTTTGTATACTGTTCACTACTTAATATATGTTTCATATATTCCCTCCTTAAATACATTTTTTATCATTATATTATATTGTTTTTTCTATTTCAACTTTTTTAAAATATTTTATCTTTCTTGTAGTAATTTCATTTGTATCTCTTTGACTTTTAGTCCATCTTTTTTCATTTTTTCAATTTTTCTTTGTAAAGCAATTTTAGTCTCTAAAAATATTTTTATATTATTTATCATTAATAAGTATATACATTTTATATTTTCACTATATAAATATTCTATTGTACTTGTTATAAATATAGGATTTTCTTTAATAAAGGAAATAATCCCTTCATTATATCTCTCCTCTAATTCTTCTATCTCTTTATCTGTAATTCCATATTTTTTTAAATATTCCATTTTTTAATTCTTCCTTCTTTTTTATTAATCAATAAATTCATATCCACCTGATTCTCTATGTTTTACTATTTCTTTTTGAATCATTTTTTCCCTTATACCTTCTACAATGTCTATTACTTCTTCTTCATCTATTCCCATAATTTCAGCTATTTTTTCATATATATCATTTGCCTCCCCTTCTTCTACTAATCTTACCATATATTCCATTATTTCTGTTTCTGCATTATTAAATCCTGCTCTTTTTGTATCTATTCTTTCACTTAATGTTCCTTCATAGAATTTTTGATCTGTTCTAATGTCTCTTTGTTTTACCTTTTCATCTTTATCATATAAAGTTAATGATATATTACTATTATCTTTGATCATTGGTTTTAAATATTTGACTGTTTTTGTAAATAATGCTGATTTTAATATCTGTGGATGTCTTGATAGATTATTTACTAGATTTCCACATTTTGTAACTATAATTTCTAATGCTCTGCTTTCAAGTTCATCTATATCATTATATCCTGTCTTTTTTCTAAATGATAAAGCTATTCTTTTAGATAATTCTATTAATTCTTCGCTATGTTCTTCTAAATATTGTTCATCAACTGCTGTTGAGCCACCTACATATAGTCTTCCAGTTTGCTCTAATTCATCCATAAATATTTCAGCAAATTCATAATGCAAATAACATACTATTTCTCGTACAAATTCTTCTTTACTTATATGTTTTGTTGCACAAATTTCATTTATTTCATCTTCTGTATAAAATTTATCATACATTTGTTCTAACATTAAATATTTTCTAATATTTCTATAATGTCTATTTTTATCTTTTGGAACTTTTTTATCATCAAATATCTCTGTTATTTCTTCAGTACTTGTTCCTAACAAAATCATATATATATTTTTTTCCATCATTTCTTTGCTTATTTGATGCTCTTCTAATACTTTCAGTATGTCTTCTATTTCTTTTGCTTTACCAAATGCTAATACTGATAAACAATTTTCTATTGTTTCTTTGCTTATTTCATGTTCTTCTAATACTTGCAGTATATCTTCTATCTCTTTTGCTTTACCTATTGCTAATAATGATAAACATTTTTCTATTGCTTCTTTGCTTATTTCATGTTCTTCTAATACTTGCAGTATATCTTCTATCTCTTTTGCTTTACCTATTGCTAATAATGATAAACATTT
>CANRFH010000016.1 GCA_947629835.1 uncultured Clostridia bacterium
ATTAACACCTTCTTTTATTTAATCTCTCTAATCCACTCATTTATCTTAAACTTGTCCGATGTATCAATCAAATATCGTAACCCCCTGGATAAGAAAATTTTGCTTGTTTTTTTCTTCCGAATTATTGCGCCCACAATTATTACAGATGAACGCATTTGCCTCATTAGTTCATCTGGTATTTCATAATTATTTAAGTTTTTTGAGTCTATTATTATTTTACCATTATTTCTACTTACTTTGCAACCTAATTTTTTAAGTATTTCAAACATCATTTGTGTATCATGTATATTTGGTACATTGTATAACTTCGTAATACCTGAATTTAATATGCTTGCAGCAATTATAGGAAGTGATGCATTTTTGGAACCTGATACATAAGTTTCTCCTTCTAGTCTTTTTCCTCCATTTATTATGTAAGAATACATTATTTTCACCTTCCTCTATGTTCATATATTATGTTAGTTGTGAAAATAATGTGAAAATTTGATAATTTTAGTTTTTTCAAAAAAATGTATTGACATTGTTGAAATTTTTACATATAATAGCATTGAACTACTGAAAGTACGAATGTGCCGTAGGTGGTGTTTTTTTATTCTTTACCAGAATTTAATTTTCTTATTTCGTTAGCATTTTGATCTGATACAACCTTTTTTCCTGTTTTTCTTTCTAATTGTTCTCTTGCAGTTCTTGCAATGATACCACCTTCTTTAACAGAATCTTCTACTTCCTTGAAACCCCTTTCTTTTTTGCTTTTTGATATTTCAGTTGAAGATGTTTCTGCTAACATATTTAAAACTAATTCCATATTTGTCATATTGTCTCGTAGATTCTCTTTTTTTAATCCCTTTAAATTTTTATATTGTTTAACTGAATAACCACTCCAAGTTTGTGTTAGAATGTTTGTTAATATTGCAAAATCTCTACTTGAGCTTATTCCTTTCTCTTTTAATTCGTCTGTAAATTCTTTTCTTATATCTATTGTTTTTAATCTTTGATTTATCCATTCTTCTGAGTATCCTTTCCTTCTATATGTATCTAAAGCTCTATTTATTGCTATTTCTGGATCATATACTTCGTCTATTCGTTCTTTTCCCACTTGTGCAAGCCATAATTTAAAAGGCTCTGCTTTTTTTGATGGAATCGATTGAATCAAGCGCAAGACTTGTTCGGTAGTCATTACGTCTGTATCTCTTAACTTCCCATCAAAAGCTCTCATTTTCAACTGGTTAGTATTACTAACCAGTTCACTACCTTCCTCATTTAGCTTATTTTTCAACCACTTCCAATAATTTCTTGATTTTTGATAATCATTATCTGTTAATACAGAAACTACATCAACAACAGAAAAATACCATTCTTCTTGTTCTTCATCCCATCTAACTCTAATTTTTTTGTCCTCAAATAATTTTAATTCATTGTTTTGTTGCATATATTACCTCTTTCCTAATTATTTATTTAAAATAAATAATTAAATATTTTAATATGCCCCCTTAACTATTATCTATATCATATCTCGAAAAAATTTTCAATAGTTTTGCGAAATTTTGTTCTTGTTTTTTCTTTAGATTTTCTTGTATTTATAAAATATTACAATAACAGAAGAATTAAGAGCAAATTAAAAGGAATGTCCTCTGTTCAATACAGAGAACATTCCAAGTTAGTTGCCTAATTTATACTGTCCAACAATTTGGGTTCAGTTCAACAAACGCGTGGAATTTAATTACATATATATTATACAGCAAATCATTTTCATTGTAAATATATACAATATTTTTATTTTAACTTTTTCTTATCATTAAAAGTTAATTTTTTATTCTTTTCTTTTTCAATTTGCTTTGTACTTTTACTTGGTGTAGGCAAATCTTCTGGCATAGTACCACCAATTCTTTTTATGGTTTGTCTAACTGCTTGTCCTACATTATGATGTGTTATGCAAGCATCATTTTCATTGCTAATATTTTTATTTTTTAATACTTCGTCCGTTTGTGTTATTCTGAATAGGTTTGCTGCAAGTTCTGTACTGCTCATATAGTCTAATATATCTTCTTTTTCTGATATACCTTTTCTATTTGCGATATCTTTTGCTGTTTCCCCATTATATAGTCCTCTATAACCATAATTATTAAATTTTCCATAATTTTTAACGCCAGCAAGTTTTGCTGTATCAAATAAATACTTATTTTTATTTTTTACATTTTGTCTTGTGTACAATCTCTTTTCATCTTCGTTTAAAGCTTCATATTCTTGTCTTGTTATTTCTTGCTTTCTAGTTTGTACTGCAAAATATGTTTGAGCTAGAGCTATTGATTTCTTTCTACTATCTCCATTTTGTGCTATTAAGTAGCAAGCATATCTAGTTAGCTTTATATCTCCTATATCTTTACTTGTAGCACCTGCTTTTACGATTTTGCCGACGTCGGCAAAATGGTCTAGAGTATTGATATTGCTGTTTTTGCAAGCATCCTTCGCTTTATCAATTACTTTAATAAAATTTCCCCATTTGCTATACTCTAGCATCACCATTAATTCTCTGGCATACCAAAATTCATTTCCGTTTACATCTAAATGTTTAATACTTTCAAAATCATTTTTTGTTTTGTCTGCTAAACTATTCTCCATATTCTACCTCTTTCCTAATTATCTATTAAAAATAAATAATTAAATATTTTAATATGCCCCCTTAATTATTATTTATATCATAATTTAAAATCATTTTCAATAGTTTTTGCGAAATTTTGTTCTTATCTCTTTAACCTTTTCTTTTTTTCTAATAAATCTCTTTCTTCAAGATATTTATAGTTTAATTTATTTTCTTTTGTTACTACTGTCTCTCCAAGATTTTTTTCAATATCATCTCTTGCTACTTTTGCAGCATGTCCTCCCATTCTAGCTACTTTAATGTTTGCATTTAATCCACTTGGCTTTTGTTTAGATGCAATTCTTTTAGTTGCTTCTTCTGATAAATCTGTTAGTATAAGCTCTATATTGTCCATATTATCTCTTAAATTTTCTTTTCTTAATCCTTTATATTGTTTATATTCTTTAGCTGTCATTCCAGACCATTCCTTATATATTTCGTTTGTTAAAATTGCATATTCTATATTGCTATCTATTCCATTTTCTTTCCATACGTCAGTTAATTTTTTTCTTTCTTGAAGTGACTTTATTCTTTTAGCAATCCATTCTTCGTCATAACCTTTTGTGCGATATAAATCTATTGCTCTTTGTAATGCAATCGATGGATCAAAGGTTTCGTTAATTCTTTCTTTTCCTAAACGAGCTAGCCATTGTTTTATAGGCTCTGCATTTTTTGATGGAATTGATTCAATTATGCGAAACATACCTTCTATATCAGTAACATCTGTCATACGATATTTGCCATCTTGTGCTTTTAATTTCAACTGTCCGATTTTTCCGGACACTTCAAATCCATCTTTTATTAAATTGTTTTTTAGATCGCTCCAATATTTTCTTGGTCTATCGCTTCCTGATACTTCTCCAACTATATCCACAACACTAATATAATATTTTTCTTCTTCTTTATTCCATACTGTTCTGATTGTTTTATTATTAAATATTTTATTTATTAAATGCATCTTATTTTCATCCATATTTTTTTCCTTTCTTTAGTTCAAATTATTTTATATTATAGATACTATCCTTTTGGTTAATATATCATAATTTACAATCATTTTCAATAGTTTTTGCGAAATTTTGTTCTTGTTCTTTGTTTTATATTTATTATTTAGAACAATTTAAAAATGGCTACTAATTTGTAGCCATTTCATCTGAATAATATGTTTCTCCATCTTCTGTATATGTTTTATAATACTTACCTAAGAAATCTGGTCTCACTATTCCTTCTTCTATATCTTCCATATCAAAATCGTATATACATTCACAAATTATATTTCCTTCCTTGTCTATTACCCCCCATTTTCCATCTTGTTTTATTCCTGCAAATCCAAGATCATTAATCTGTGTTATATATTCATAAGTAAATTTTAGTTTTTCTTTTCCGTTCGTTATCTAATAATCCCCATTTTTTGTCTTTGGATTCAGCAAATAACGTATTATTTATAAATATTTCCTTAGCTGTTTTTAGTTCTCCATCTTTACTTATAAATTTAGATTCTTCTGCATTGTATAATTCTACGTATCCATCATTTATAGCAATTGTACTATCTTTTAGAGATGCTACTTTTTTCATATCACTAGAGAATATATCTGTAATATTTTTATCCATATCAATGCCTTTTAACATTTTATATTCTCCTACTTTGCTTAGAACATCATAGTTGAATTTAACAATTACATTATTATTTTTGTCTATTACTCCAAATCCTTCGCCATCCTTATATGCAACAAAGTAACCATCAAAAACATATTCTATATACAGATATTGATTCTTGACTGTTTCTTCTCCATTTTTATTTATTATTCCATATAAATTATCTCCATTGATTGTAATATAACTGTCTTGGTTAGATACTTCCGTCATACTTGTATATGGTTTTTCCACATCTTGTCCTTTTTTATCAAAATAGAAACTTTCTGTATATGTTTCTGCATAAATATATATTCCATTAAATTTTACATTTTTATATTGTATAGGAACTACCGTATTTCCTTCTATATCAATAACCCCATATTTTCCGCTTCTCTCTGCAATGAATAAATTTGTGTCCTTATTATATTCTAGGCTCTGATATAAAAAGTCTACTTGCTTATTTTTATTTCTAAATAATCCATATTGTCCTTCTTTGGCAACTATTAGATAAGCATCTTTACTATCTATATCTAAAATTCTGCTTATACTTGTATATTCTGCATCCAATACTTTTTCCCAATTACTATTTATATAGCCATACTTATATCCATCAGATGTAGTTTTTTTGACAATATATCCTGCTTCTTTTGAAAATGTGGTTGTGTTATATGTCTTATCTGCTTCTATTTCATCATAATCAAAACTAATAAGTTCTACTCCCTTATTATTTATAACTCCGAACTTTCCGTCTTTTTTTGCAAGAAGTTCGCCTTCTTTATATTTTACCGAATAAATATCTTGGTATATGGCTTTTGTAATAACATTGCCTGAGAAATCTATCAATCCATATAATCCGTCTTTTTTATATTTTAATACACTTTTTTCATAAGGAAAACTTGATAAAATTCCATTTACCTCTATTGGTTCAACTGTTTCATATTCTGCAAAAATTTGCTCTCCATTCTCATTTAAAACTTTGCTTATTCCCTGTGAATCGTAGCATATAAAAACTGCTTTTTTAGGATTTGGGATTATAACATTTGCATATTCATTTTTTACAACCATATTTCCAGCTAAATCAATTACACCATATTTTCCTTCTGTATATACAGCAAAATATTTGCAGTCTTTTTCTGAAATTGTTTCAATCTCATAGCTTTTGTCTACATTTGCAAGTTTTGATTTTACAAGAAAAAATATAGCAATTCCTATAATACATACTGCCACTATTATTACAATTATACTTATAATTCTTTTCATATTTTTTTCTTTTGCCATATAACAAATTTATTCCTTTCTAGGTAGAAATTAATTTCCGTAATATGTTTGTAGATACCAAGATGAGTAATCAAATAGAGGAAGTGTCTCTGGTTTTCCATAATCTACACCGTTTTTTTCAATAGTTACACTAGATATTTTAACATCATGCTCTGGTTTTGTTGTTTGAGTTTCTTCTCCTGTTTCTTCGTCTTTATCAACTGCAAGTTTAACTTTAGATATAGCTTCTACAGTTTCCATTCCACTTATTACTTTTCCGAATGCTGCATATTGTCCATTAAAGTTTGGGCAATATTTAGTGCATATAAAGAATTGAGATCCTCCGGAATTGTAACTTTCTTCTAAAAGTTCACTTACACCGTAATTAGATCTTGCCATTGAGATAACTCCTACTTCGTGTGATAATGGATTTTCATATCCATTTGCTTTAAATTCTCCTGGTATTGTATATTCTGTATCTTGGTCACTTTCTTTTGCTATACTTGTATCAATAGCGCTTAATGTTGGAGAACCTGTTCCATCGCCATTTGGATCTCCACCTTGAATTACATAATCTTCAATTCTATGAAATGTAAGTCCGTTATAGAATCCATTTTCTGAAAGTGCTATAAAGTTTTTTACTGTATTTTGAGCATATTCTGGATATAACTCTATTACTATTGGTTCACTATATCCCTCTACTGTCATTGTTGCTATTGGGTGATTTACCTTATATGTAAGTTTTTGAATTACTCCATATACTACTGTTCCTATAAGTAGTACAACTACTATTATCATAGCTATTATTGCCATTACCTTTTTTTTCATTTTACTATCATTCCTTTCTGATATATAAGCCAAATATTTTTTAATCGTTTAGTCTATAATGCATTTTTCCTTCATATAAAAATCCATTTATACTAACGACATCTTTTGTTTGAAAATTTATAGCTACTTCTTGCTCTACATTTGATATGTTTAAGTATTTTTCTAGATCTTGTGGAGTGAAGTATCTATAATCACTACTTTTTAATCCTAAGCTAGTTAAAACTGAATTAGCATTACTTGATAATGTTGCACTTTCGCCCATTGTTTGATAGCTATTGTCTCCTGAGTTTATTTTCTCATGTATAACATCAACTCGTCCTTGTATTTGTTCTAACTGATAATTAAAATTTTGATATTGCATGCCTTTTATAGTGCTTGTACCATAATTCACTCCTATTACTGCTAATATACTCATTATGATTATCGTAATTACAATTGATACAAGTGTAATACCTTTTTCATTTTTCAAGCTTATCACCTCTTTTGTAAACTTTTAGTTTAAATTATTCCGTACTTTTTCCAATGCATCTGTTATATTTTTCACACCTATTATATCTAATTTAAACTTTTCTTTCAATAGTTTTTTGTTATTTTCTGGAATAATACATTTTTTAAATCCTAATTTTTCTGCTTCTTTAAGCTGTTTTTCAATTTGTGTAACTCTTCTTACTTCTCCTGTTAATCCTACTTCTCCAATCACAACAATATCGTTTGGTATTGGAATATTTTTATAGCTTGAACAAACACTTAGTATTATTCCCAAATCAACCGATGGTTCATTTATCTTTATTCCACCAACTACATTTAAATATGCATCTTGGTTTGATAATGAAATTTTTGCTCTTTTTTCTATAACTGCCATAAGAAGTGTAAGTCTGTTAAAATCTATACCATTGGCCGTTCTTCTTGGAAATCCAAATACACTTAAAGTTGTAAGTGCTTGAAGTTCGACAAGTATTGGTCTTGTTCCTTCCATTGTTGCAACAATTACTGATCCTGCTGGATTCTCGTCCCCTTCTGAAATCAGTACCTCTGATGGATTTAGTATTTCTGTCATTCCTTCTTGCTCCATCTCAAACATACCAATTTCATTTGTAGAACCAAATCTATTTTTTACTCCTCTTAAAATTCTATATGAAAGATATCTTTCTCCTTCTAGATATAGAACAACATCTACCATATGTTCTAATACTCTTGGTCCTGCAATATTTCCGGTCTTTCGTTACATGTCCTATTATTATTGTTGTTACATTTTTTTCTTTACACATTCTCATTATTCTTGATGTGATTTCTCTAAGTTGTGATGTACTTCCTGGAATACTATCTACTTTGTCTGAGAAAATCGTTTGTATTGAGTCTATTATAACAAGTTCAGGATCTTTTTTTTCTATTTCATTTTCTATTAAATCAATATCTGTTTCTCCAAAAAACATTATATTGTTTTTGCTTATTTTTAATCTATCTGCCCTTAATTTTATTTGTTCTGCTGACTCCTCTCCTGATACATATAGGACATTTTTTTCTGTTTTAATTTTATCACATATTTGTAAAATGAGAGTAGATTTTCCAATGCCTGGCTCTCCACCTAAAAGTATAAGTGAGCCATTTACTATTCCTCCACCGAAGTACTCTGTCTAGTTCTCCAAATCCTGTTTTTATCCTTGATATTTCTTTATATTCTACTGTTTTTAAATCAACAGATGAGGCTCCGTTTTTCTTTTTTTGCTACTTCTTTATCTACTAACTTTTGCTCAAAAAATGTATTCCATTCATTGCAAGCTGGACACTTTCCGAAGCCATTTAGCTGACTCATATCCGCAATTATTACATACAAATACTGTTTTTGATTTTGCCAATATATCACTTCCTTTATATTTATATAACATTAACAATGACCGCCAAATCTCGTCGGGGATTTTATATTTATTATAAATTGAACCCACGCGGGAGACGCCTACGAAGTTTTTCGGGGGTCTTCAATTTCTTCTAAATATAAAACCCCTGCGTTTGGCTAATATGAGCCTATTTAAATATATTACTGCCTTAGAGTTGCTCCAAATTCTTTGCCTGTTTGTTCAATAATTTTTTGAATTATTGGATTTATTTCTTCGTCTGTTAAAGTTTTATCAAAAGATGTAAATGTTAGAGAAAAGGCTAAGCTCTTCATTCCTTCTTCTATTCCTTTGCCTTCATAAAGGTCAAATATTTCTACATCTGATAGATAATTTCCACCGAGCTTTTTTAATTGCTCTTGCAATAGATATGCTCTCAATATTTTTACCTACAACTAATGCTATATCTTTCTTTATGCTTGGGAACTTAGATATTTCTTTATATTTCATTTTTCCAGTTTTTATATCTAATAATTCACTTAAATTTATTTCACATACATAGACTTTATTTTGAGATACATCTGGGTGCAAAAGTCCAACTATTCCGATATTTTTATTTTGTATAGTTATATCTGCAATTTGTCCTGGATGAAACTTCTCTGATGCATTTCTTGCTGGTGCAAAGTTGTATCTATTTTCATATCCAAGGCTATCTAAAATTTCTTCTATGATACCTTTGATTATATAGAAATCAACTTCTTTTTTGCTATTTATTCCTGTGTAAAATTCTCCTGACATTAATACACAAAGTTTTAGGTCTTCTCCATAATTATCTTCATGTTTATAGAAGCCTTTTCCTATTTCAAATATTGATATGTCTTTATTTCCACGAGCAATATTGTATTCATATATTTTGAATAGAGAATTTATAAGGCTATATCTTAAAGTGTTTCTATCCTCTGACATTGGATCTAATAGTCTTACTTCTTCAAATTCGTCTGTAACAAAATCTTTTACTTCTTTATCATTAATTAATATGTATGATAATACTTCATTTAAACCTAATGATATTATTTTATTTTTTACATTTCTTAACTCTTTGTCATATCTTCCAGGAAGAGTTGGAACTTTTGGAAGCGTTCCTTCTATGTTATTTACTCCATATATACGACCAACTTCTTCAATTAAATCTTCTGGTATACTTATATCTATTCTTCTTCTAGGTACTAAAACTTCCATTGTACCTTTTTTTGAATTTACTTTAAATCCTAATCTTTCAAATATATCTATAATTTCTGTTTCTTTTATATTTGATCCAAGCAAGTTATTTATCTTCTCTGCTGTAATTTCTATTTTCTTATCTTCTTTGTCTAGCTTATCATATATTACTGTTCCTTTAGATATTGTAGCATTTGCATATTTTTCAAGTAAAGTGCATGCACGTTCTATTGCCATATATGTTCTGTTTGGATCTAGTCCTTTTTCAAAACGATTACTTGCTTCACTTCTTACAATTTTCTTTGAAGTTAATCTTACCTTTACTCCATCAAAAATTGCAGCTTCTATCAATACATTTTTTGTATCTTCTTCTATTTCTGTATCTAGTCCTCCCATAACTCCTGCAAGGCCTATTGCTCTTGTTCCATCTGATATTACTATATCATTTTTTGACAAAGTTCTTTCTTCGTTATCCAAAGTTGTAAGTTTCTCTCCGGTCATTTGCCATTCTTACTTCTATTTTTCCGCTTCAAGCTATCATTATTATAGAAATGCAAAGGTTGACCTGTTTCTATCATTACATAGTTACTTATATCTACAACATTGTTTATTGGTCTTATACCTGATGCAATTAGTCTATTTTTTATAAAGTCTGGACTTTCTTTTATTTCTACATTTAATGCTCTTTTTGCTAAGAATAATTTACAATTATCTGTTTTTATATCTAATGAAAATGTCTTGTTTATATCTTCATTATCTTCTCTGTGAGATATGTCTATATCTTTTACCTTTTTACCATATATTGCACCGATTTCATATGCCATACCAAGTATGCTAAGTAAATCTCCACGGTTTGCTGTTAAATCAAAGTCTATTACTTCATCGTCAAGTCCCATATATTTTATTGGATCTTCTCCTACTTTTGCATCACTTCCAAGTATATGTATTCCTGCCTTATCTTCTTCTGATTGATATTTACTTTCTATTCCTATTTCTGATAAAGAGCAAATCATTCCATTTGACTCTTCTCCTCTAATATTACCCTTTTTTATCTTTACTCCACCTGGAAGTTCAGCCCCATCTAATGCAACAATAACTTTTTGTCCTTTTGCTACATTAGGAGCACCACATACAATATTTAAAACTTCTTTTCCAACATCTACTGTGCAAATATGTAAATGGTCTGAATTTGGATGCATTTCACAAGTTTTTACTTCCCCTATAACTAATTTAGTTGCAGGTATTAATTTTTCAGCAGAATCATATTCATTTCCGAACTGATGTCATATCTTCTGCAAGTGTTTTTATATCAACATCTATATCGACATAGTCTTTTACAAAATTTTTACTTAATTTCATTTATATATACTCCTCTTTAAATATATTTATCTATCAAATTGGCTTAAAAAACGTACATCATTTTGATAAAGATAACGCATATCAGGTATACCATATTTAAACATCGCAATTCTTTCTAATCCTAAGCCAAATGCAAAACCTGAATATTTTTCTGGATCATATCCACACATTCTCAAAACATTTGGATGAACCATACCTGAACCTAATACTTCTATCCAACCTGTTTGTTTGCACAAATTGCAGCCTTTTCCACCACATTTGAAGCAAGATACATCTACTTCATAAGATGGCTCTGTAAAAGGGAAATAACTTGGTCTAAATCTTAGTTTTGAATTTTCTCCAATTATTTTTTTAGCAAATATTTCAAGTGTTCCTTTTAAATCTGCAAGTGTTATATTTTCATCAATTACTAGTCCCTCTGCTTGTGTAAATTGATGTGAATGTGTTGCATCGTCTTCTCTTCTATATGTTTTTCCTGGACATATCATTCTAATTGGTGTTTTTTCTTCATTTGCAAGCATTGTCCTTGCCTGAACAGCTGATGTTTGAGTTCTAAGCAAATATTCATCAGTTATATAGAAACTGTCTTGCATATCTCTTGCTGGGTGTCCTTGTGGTAAGTTTAAAAGCTCAAAACAAAATCTATCTGTTTCAAGTTCTGGTCCACTTTCTACTGTATATCCCATTGAAACAAATAAATCTTCTATTTCTTCTATTACCCTAGTTACTGGATGCTTAGATCCTCTTTTTATCTTTGTACTTGGAAGAGTTACATCTATTCTTTCTTTTTCTAGTTTTTTAGCAAGCTCTTCTCTTGCAAGTTCTTCTTCTTTTTTTGCTATTTTTTCTTCTATCTCTTTTCTTACTTTATTTGCTAATGCTCCTATAACTGGTCTTTCTTCACTAGAAAGATTAGCCATTTCTTTTAGTAAATTTGAAAGTTCACTTTTTTTACCTAAATACTTAATTTTTAAATCATTTAAGCTCTGCATATTTGCTACTTTTTCTAAACTTTCTCTTGCTTGTTTTGCTAAATTCTCGATTTTATCTTTCACTTATTTATCATTCCTTTTCTGAAAAATTTATTTAAATACACTTTTTTTGTGCTTTACTCTGATTTTATTTTTTTAGTAGCTTCTTCTACTTTTAATGTTTCTTGCTCTCCTGATATCATATTTTTAAGAGTTACTTTGTTGTCTTTTGCCTCATCTTCTCCTATGACTACTACATAAGGTATTGCAAGTTTATCTGCATATTTTAATTTTGCTTTAAATTTTTTGTCCTCTAAAAATACTTCTGTATTTATATCGTTATCTCTTAATTTTGTTCCAACTTCTAATGCATATTCATTTAAGGTTTCATCCATAGGAGCTACTAAAACTTTTGCAATTGATTTGTTTTCATCTTTTATAATATTTTCTTTATTTAATTGATAAAAGAATCTAGATAATCCAATAGATATTCCTACTCCTGGTAGTTTTTTATCTGTGTAATATTCTGCTAGGTTTTCATATCTTCCTCCTGAGCACACACTACCTAAATTTTTATAATTGTCTAAAAATGTTTCATATACTGTTCCTGTATAATAGTCTAGTCCTCTTGCTATGCTTAAATCTACTTTGAAATTCTTTTCAGGCACTTTATATTTTCTAATTAGTTTTATAACTGTTCCTAGTTCTTCTACTCCTAGTTTAAATTCATCTGTATCTATTCCTAAATTTTTAAGGCTTTCTATTTTTTCATCTGCTGTTCCACTTATTTCTATGAAGTCCACAATTGTTTTTATTTGACCATCATTTAGTCCTAAGTTTTTAAATTCTTCTATAACTGCTTCTTTTCCGATTTTTTCTATTTTATCTATTATTCTTAATATATCTATTGCTTTTTCTTTTAAATTTAAAGCTTCAAACATTCCATTTAGTATTTTTCTATTATTTATACAAATTGTAAAATCTTCAAATCCTAAATTTCTAAATGTTGTATATATTATGCTAGGAATTTCTGCATCATACATTATATTCAAAGAGCCATCTCCGATAATATCAACATCACATTGATAAAATTCACGAAATCTTCCAGCTTGTGCTTTTTCTCCTCTATACACTTTACCTATTTGATATCTTTTAAATGGGAAACTTAAATTTCCATAGTATTCAGCTACATATTTTGCAAGTGGTACTGTTAAATCAAATCTAAGTGAAAGGTCCGTATCTCCTTTATTAAATCTATATATTTGTTTTTCTGTTTCTCCCCCTGCTTTTGCAAGTAAAACTTCTGAATATTCTATAACTGGTGTATCAAGTGGCAAAAATCCAAATTTCTCATATGATCTTTGTATTTTTTCTTTTATTTCATTAAATCTTATTTGGTCTTTTGGCAATAATTCCATAAAACCTGGCAAAGTTCTTGGCTCTATTTTTTTATTTTCCATACTTTACTTTCATTCCTTTCTAAATTTTGCCTAACTCATATTTAATTATTATATATTATTTTTGCTTAAATTACAAGTGTTTTTGTGATTTAGAGGGTATATATATAAAGAGATGCCATAAATGACATCTCTTTATTTTAGAAATTTACCTTTTATATTTTTTAACTATTCTAAGTAACCATTTTTGTATTTCTGTCATATTATATTGCATATACTCTTAATAGAGAGGAGATTTTGTATATGAATGATGCAGATATGAGAAAGATTATGGAAATGTTATCAAAAATGGATAAAAAAGATTTAGAAAAAGGGATTTCGCAGGCCTCACAAATTTTAAATTCAACAAGCAAAGATGAAATTTTAAAAAAGTTAAATGGACTTAAATAATTACAATATGATTATTATTTTTCTTAATGGAAGAAGGATTTTTGTATGAGTAATGAAGATATGTCTGAACTTTTTAGTAAATTCGAGAATATGGTTAAAGAAGGTAATATTCCAGATGAAATGAAAAGTATATTATCTTCTCTTTCGTCAAATAATTCTGAAAAGTCTTCTAATTCTAATAACTCTAAGTATGATAATTCAGATAGCTCAAATTCTAACATTGATTTTGAAACTATTATGAAAATGAAATCTATGATGGAAAAATTAAACAACAAAGATGATCCAAGAGCAAATTTACTTTTATCTCTTAAACCTTATTTAAAAAACAGTAGAAAGGAAAAAGTAGATCAGTACATAAAATTATTTAACATGAGCAAAGTTTTAGAGGCATTTGGAAATTCTGGGAATGAGGTGCAAAAATAATGGGTCCTTATTTTTTTAGAAATCCTTTTGGTTTTTATCCATTCCCTAGATTTTATCGTCCACCTTATGGATATTATAACAATTATCAATACCAAGAACATAAATATGAGCCTCATAAAGCTAAAAAAAATAAGCCAGATGAAAGTAAATGTAATCCATCTGACTCTATTTACTATGATAAACCTATCTTTGAGCTTTTTGGTATAAAGCTATTTTTTGATGATATTTTAATCATATCTCTTATATTTTTCCTATACAATGAAGGAGTAAAAGATCAAAGCCTTTTTATTTCACTTATTCTTTTACTTTTATCTTAAATTTACTATTATTCTAGCACTATCTCTTTTCCTTCTACATAAGCTCTTGTTTTAACTGTCATTTCTTCATATTCTTCTTCATTTTCAGGTTTTTCCATTTCTTTTACTATATCAGCTATTCTTATTTGAGGACAATCTATCGAATTTGCTGCAATTATCGCTTTTTTGTTTCCATTTGCTCCGGCATGTGCTAATCCTCTTATTTCTCCAAGCACTATTATATGATCTCCTGCAAGTACCTCTGCTCCTGCATTAATATCTCCTAATACAACGACTGTTCCTTCAAATTCTACCCTTTTCCCTGATCTTAGTGAACCATTGTATACTTTTGTTACTGTTTCTTCTATTTTTCTATTGAAAGATTTTTCTATTGTATAAAGTCCTAATTCTGTTTTTTTAGTATTATCGCTGTGTTTTCCTACTACCATTTTAAACCATTCCTTTCTTATATTAAAACTTCATTACTTAGTTTTGGCTTTCTACATAAGGTGTTGCTGTTAAATTCTCGTTTATTTCTCCTTCGTTCATTCCAAAGTATTGCTGAAAAATCTCTCTTGCAGGATAACAAGCGTATTTACCTGTTCCACCATTTTCTATTATAACTGCTATTGCAATTTCTGGATCATCATAAGGTGCAAATCCTACAAACCAAGCATTTGTTGCATTTTCTTCTTTTTGAGCAGAACCTGTTTTTCCTCCGTACTTTTATACCAAAATTCTTGAATACTGAATATGCTGTTCCTTGTCCGTCACTTGTAACGCCTTTCATGCCTCTAAGTATTGCATCTAGGTTTTGTTCTGATATTTCTATGTCATTAACTTTTTCAAGATTTAGGTTTAATCTTTGGTTTGTACTGTTTTCTATTTCTTCTTTTGATACTTCTGTTTTATCTGCATTTATTATTGTTTTTACTATTGTAGGATCTATTTGTTTTCCTCCATTTACTAATGTACTAACATATCTTGCCATTTGTAAAGGAGTAAAGCTGTTATATGTCTGTCCGATTGCTGCTTGGATTGTGTATCCTACTGTCCAAGTTTCTCCCTTAGACTTTGCAACTTCTGGTGTTGCTATAATTCCTGCACTTTCATTTGTAAGCTCTATTCCTGTTTTTCTTCCAAGTCCAAAGTCATAAGCATATTTTGATAAAGTATCTATTCCTACTCTGTATCCCATTTCATAGAAGAAATAGTTACATGATTTTGTTATTGCACTTGTAATATTTAAGTATCCATGTCCTCGTTTAGATTGCCTATAAAGCCAACATTGAGGGTTATGTCCTCTTGGATATATTCCTGTATCGTTTACCTTTTCTGTTGTTGTAACGTTTCCTGTTTGAAGAGCGGCTGTTGCTGTTACCATTTTAAAGGTAGATCCTGGTGCATATGTTCCTGATATAGCTCTATTGATTAATGGATTGTTGTTTTCTGCTGAATTATAGCTTTTCCAAAGTTCTGAATTGATTCCTCCTACAAATGCTGTAGGTTCAAAATTTGGATAACTTGCCATTGCAAGAATTTCTCCTGTGTGTACATCCATAACAACTACTGCACCAGCATTTGCATTATATGTTGTACTATTTCTTACATCATTAATAGTATTTTGCAAAGCCTGTTCAGTTACTTTTTGTAAATTTGCATCTATTGTAAGTACTACATCTGAACCTGCGATGGCTTCTTCTTCTATATATTCATCTATTATGCTTCCATCTACTGACATATCTATTTGCCTTATGCCGTTTGTGCCTTTCAAATATGGTTCAAATACATATTCTATTCCTGTTTGTCCATAGATGTCATTCATAGTATAACCCTTATCCTTATTTGCTTCATATTGTGGCTGTGAAATTGAGTTGATATATCCTAGTATATGTGACGCAAGTGTTGCATTTGGATATACTCTTTTTGAACTTTGTCCAACACTTAATCCTGGGTATACGTCATTTTGCTCTGTAAATATCAAAGCACTTTTTCTACTTATATTAGTTGATATTGTAAGTGATTTTGTTGCGCTATATCCTTCTGAACTTATTCTATATCTAACTGCTACTATTTTTCTTATATCTTCTATATTTTCATTTTCTATACTATATTTATCTTTGAAATATGCTAAGACCTGTTCAGGAGATGTCTCACTTGGCAAATCATATTTACTTAGCCATTCGTTTTTCTTCTCTTCATTTGCAAATTTAAATTCAAATGGATTTATTTTTATTGGGAAAGTATCAGTATAGCTATCTCCATTTTGTTCTAGGGTATTTATCATTTTTAATATTGTTTCATTTAATAGACTATTTTCAATTTTAGTTTTGTACATTTCCAAAGAAAATGTCATTTCCTCTGTTGCTAATGTATTTCCATTTCTATCTAATATACTTCCTCTTGTTGCATATAATTTACTCTCACGTGCAAGTCTTGTATTAGAAGTTTCTCTATATGTAGCTCCATTTATTATTTGCAAACTAAATAATTGAACTAAAAGTATAATACCTGCAACATATATAAATGCAGTTAATAAATTATATCTCAATTTTATATTAGGATTTTTCTTCTTTCTATACCTTTCCAATTTTACTCCTCTTTTAAAAATATCTTGTTAAAATTTGTGGTTCTTTAAAAATATGTTCTATTTTATATCCAAGTTTTTGCATTAATGGGTAAAGAATTATTGTCAAAATTCCATTGTATAGCATTTCTATTAATAAGATTCTTATAAACGATAATATTTCTATATTTGATGATAATATTAAGCCTTTATAGAAATATATAAATATTTCTGTTAATGCTGTTGCAGCAACTGTCAATAATATCATTGTGATTTTGCTATCCTTAGATAAACTTTTCTCTAAATATCCTCCGCGCAAAACCAATTATTGCTAAGATGACTCCTGTTGGAGCAATAGCATTATTACCAATTACATCTATAATTAGGCCAAATACAAATCCTAAAATTGCGCCCATCCTTCTACCTGAATATAGTCCTATAAACAATGTAAGTATTACAAATAAGTTTGGTTTTACTCCTGCTATTGTGAACCAATTAAAGAAGTTTAATTCAAGTAAATATATAAATATAAATGTTATACATAAAATTATTATAGTTAGCACCTTTTTCATACATTACTCCTTAATTCTTAATTCGTTATAACAAGAACTGTTTCTACTTTATCAAAGTCTACTGCTGGTTCTATCCATGCATATCTATCTAATGGATTTAATGTTTCTACTATCTCTTTTACTTTTCCAATTACAATACCTTTTGGATATATTCCTCCCATTCCTGAGGTTTCTATTGTTTCATCTTCGGACATATTTGTATTTGTTGGTATATATGTAGCTCTTAGCTTTTTATTTTCTAAGCTTCCTTTACATATAATACTGTCTTCTGTTTCACTTAAACTGGCTGATACAGAGTTAGATGGATCTATTATTGTTTGTACTTTTGCTGTATCTTCTGATACTGCGATTACATATCCGAACAAGTCCTTCATTCGCGATAACAGTCATATTCACATCAATTCCATCATTTTTTCCTGCATTTATAACAAATATGTTGCTATAATTACTTACATCTTTGCTTATTATATATGCAGGTACTGTCTGATAATTTGTATATTTTTCTGTTAATCCTAAATATTCTTTTAAAGTTTCGTTTTCTGCCTTTAATATTTCTAATTCTCTTAATTGTTGTTCTATTTCAGTATTTTCTGTTTTTAACTTTTCATTTTCAGTCTTTAATTCTTCCATATTTGTAAAGAAACTTGTATTTCCAGTAACTTTATTTTTTAGATAAGTGTATCCTGTTTGTATTGGCATAACTATTTTGCTTAATGCATTTTCAAGATATGAGATATTTTCTAGTTTTAGGTTTGATAAAAATACCAATAAAATTAATATAACTATCGTTATTATTATTCCTACTACACTCGTTTTTTTTCTCACTTTGATTATTTCCTTTCACTGTAATACTATTTTCTTTTTCTAGAATTTATTAATACTGTTTTTAATTTTTCCAAATCATCTAAAGTTTTGCCTGTTCCTTTTACCACACATTCTAGCGGATCTTCTGCGATAAATACTGGCATTCCTGTTCTCTCACTTATCAATTTATCTATATTTTCTATTAATGCTCCACCACCAGATATAATTATTCCTTTCTCCATGATATCTGATGATAGTTCTGGTGGAGTTTTTTCTAATGTTGTTTTTATTACATCAACTATATCTTTTATGGAGTTTTCCATAGCTTTTTGTACTTCCGAAGATGTGATTTCTACATCTCTTGGAAGTCCTGTACCTAAATCTCTTCCCTTTATTTTCATTGACTTTTCTGTCATTAAAGATGTTACACAGCCTATTTCTTTTTTTATTTCCTCTGCTGTTCCTTCTCCTATTGCTACATTATATTCTCTTTTTATATAATTTACTATATCTTCGTCTAGCTCGTCCCCTGCTACTCGTATAGAATTACTTATAACTATTCCACCTAATGAAATTACAGCAACTTCTGTTGTTCCTCCCCCAATATCTACTATAATATTTCCACTAGGTTCTGCTATATCAAGTCCGCATCCTATTGCTGCTGCCATAGGCTCCTCTATCAAATATACTTCTTTTGCCCCTGCATACATTGCGGATTCTTCTACTGCCCTTTCTTCTACTTCTGTAATTCCACAAGGTACTCCTATAACAACTCTTGGTTTTTTTACTTTATATCTCTCTGATATCTTTTCTAATAGATTTTTTAGCATCATTCTTGTTGCTGTAAAATCTGCTATAACTCCATCTTTTAATGGTCTTACCGCTTTTATTTCCTCCGGAGTTCTTCCTAACATTTCTTTTGCTTCATTTCCTGTTGCAAGAATTTTGCCTGTTCTTATATCTATCGCAACAACAGCTGGTTCTTGAACTATTATTCCCTTCCCTTTTAATGTTACAAGTATATTTGCTGTACCTAAGTCTATACCTAAATCTTTTGAGCGCAAACTAAATATGCCCATTTTCATTCTCCTTATCTATAAATTTCATAATACTTTCACATCCATTTTTAGCAACCACTATATGGTCTAGAACCTCTACTCCTAGCATTTTTGCACATTCGATAAGTCTCCTTGTAGTTTTTATATCTTCTAGACTTGGCGTAGGATTTCCGGCTTGGATGGTTATGTACAATTATTATATTTTGTGCATTTATCTTAATAGCTTCATGCAAAACATCTTTTGGTTCAAGTATGGCAAAGTTTGTCCCACCATAAGATAAATCTATTATCTTTTGTATAGTATTTCTACAATTTAGCAAAATAGCCTTTACAATTTCTCTCTTTTCATAGATTAGTTCATCTTTTAATAGATTAACTACATCTTGTGAACTTTTTATTCTTATGTTTGAAATATCTAGTGGTAATGACATTCTTTTTGCTATTTCACATACTGCAAGTATTTGTATAGCTTTTACTTTACCTATTCCCTTTATTTTAGATAAGTCTTCAATAGTTACATTTTGTAAGAAATTTAGATTGTTTTCGCTTTTGTCTGTACTTAGGTTTAGCACTTTTTGTGCAAGAGTCACTGCCGTTTCTTCTTTTGTTCCAGTTTTTATTATTATTGCCAATAATTCCGAGTTTGATAACTTTTTTGCACCATATATTTCTAATTTTTCATATGGTCTTTCTGATGTAGGGAGTTCTTTCATTTTTAAGCTCATTGTATTGTTCCTTTCTATATGTTTTTAGAGCCTCCATACAAAGTTTATATCTAACTTATGCTTTTCTATATAGAAATATAGCTATTCCTATTCCTATGATACTTGCGATATTTATCTTAAATTGTAATGCAAATGTAAGTGATACTATACTTAGGTCTAATACTAATGGTTCTGTTAGTCCAAATGATTGTCCATACCCTAGCCACCATAAAAAGTCTATGTGTGATGCAAATTCTCCTATTAATCCTCCTATAACTATACCTGCAAGTAAGAATATGATTAGTATCCATATATTTTTATCTCTTGTTGCCATATTTTTTTCTTCCTTTCTGTTTATAACTACATTTTTTAGATTTATAGTATAAAATTTAGTTGAAAATTTTGTATTTTTTACACCATATATTATATATGGATTAGCAATATTTTTCAAGTATTTGATTAATATTTATTTTTTCCAGAATTTTTCTATTTCTTTTTTGCTCTATTAGTAGTATAATTAAATTAGATACATAAAAACATTTCTAACCTAGGAGGCTTAATATATGAAGATTGAAAAACTTAATGATAATAAAATTCGTATTACATTAAATATGGACGATTTGACTGAAAGAAATATAGATTTTCACTCTTTTATGTCCAATTCTATTGAATCGCAAGATATCTTTTTAGATATGCTAGACAGGGCTGAAAAGGAGGTTGGCTTTTATACAGATGAGAGCAGAGTTATGATTGAAGCATTAGCTCTAAAAAATGGTCTTTTTATTTTCACTATTACAAAATTTGATTATAAAGATGAGGTGAATTCTCCGAAGAAAAAAGTTTTACATATTAGAAGAAAAAATCCTTCTGTTAATCTTACAAAAACTATATATTCATTTGAATCATTTGATGCTTTTTGTGAGTTTTGTAAATTTTTAAGAGATACTTTAGATGACGAAGATGTGTCTAACTTCGCTAAAAGTACAGATTTGTATGAATATAATTCTAATTATTATTTGATTTTTAGTGGTATAAATATTGACTCAATTAATTTGGAACATATATGTTCTGCAATTACAGAATTTGCAGATTTTGTGAATATCTCAGAATTGTTCGAGAGCAAAATTAAAGAATACGGCAAACTTGTGATTAGCAATTCTGCCATAGATACTTGCATAGAGCACTTTATTTAGGCATTACTTAGTGTTTTATAATATTTAACTATTAATTTGTCTAATTCAACACTTATTTTATATATTTGAGCATAGTCCTTATGTTGTTCTATGCTCTTATTTAATTCTTCTCTTTTCTTACATATTTCATCATTTAACATATTTTTACCTCCATTTTTTATTGTTAATGATAAAATATCATATTTTTTTTACAAAGTCAAATAAATTACTACAATTTACCGTTTTTTCGTTTTGCATTATTCTGCCTTTTTGTATGTTTTTTTATAAGGTATATAATTTTTTATTTTTTTTCGACAACATATTTCTCCTTTGTCATACATTTGTAAACTTTTTGTAACATTTTATTAACATATTTCTACATTTTTCAAATTAAATATATATTGTTAGAACAAAATTAAAACGACTATCAATAATGATAGTCGTTTTAATTTTTAAATAGCTTTTAATTATTATTCTAATTCATATTTAGCTTCTAGAACTGTGTGAGCATATTTCCAATTTGCATTTATTGTTTGAGTATCACAAACTTTTTCACCTGTTTTTGCATTAACCCATCCAACAAATTTATATCCTGGTCTTGCTACTGGTGCAGTTGCTGTATATACATAATCTGCTGTAATTATAGTTTTTGGAGTATAATATTCACTTCCATTAAATCCATAACTTGCTTTCGTATTAGCCTTAAATTGTACCCACCAAACTCTACGAACTCTAATTTCTCCGATTCCATCAAATTTCCATCCGTCATCGAAACCTGGTGCAGTTGCATCATGTTCATCAGCCCAATCATTTGTCCAGTTTATTTTTATATGGCATCTCTTACATTCTGCTGTATTATAATCATCTGTTGTCCAATCATGTCCTTTACTTGGTTCAAATCCTTGTTCCCAAACTTTCTCTCCGCATTTATTACAAATTCTGTAAATTGATGAACCTACACATTCATCTCCTTTAAATGCATATTGTTTAGGTCCTAAGTCATGTTCACCTGTTGGACTAATTCTATAATCAACTGTTTTTCCACAAGTTGTACAAATATTTCTTTCAAGTCCCCAAGTTGTGCAAGTTGCTGGAGTTATTATTTTACTTTGACCACTGAATGTATGTTTATGAGCAACACTTCTTATAGAAGTTCTAGCTGTACAACCTGGTGTTGTGCAATGACGAGATTCTTCTCCTAATCTGTCTCCTGTTGGCTCAATATCTAATGTCCATTCACTAGAATATACGTGATCTACTTTTGAAGTAGTTTGTGTTTGTCTTGCATCACATTTATTACATTTTCTTTCTATTGATCCTTCTTCCATGCAAGTTGCCTTTTTTATCGAATACCAATTTCCAAAAGAATGTCCTGTTGCCGGAATCATTTTTACATTTTTATCTGCTGTGCATCCTGGTCTAGTACAACGTATAGATGTAACTCCAGGTGTAGTACAAGTTGCTGGTGTTGTTGTCTCTGAATTTGCCCAAATATGTCCTTTTGCTTTAATAAGGCTAAAAAATTCTTGATGGCAAAGAGCACAGTATTTAGTATTTTTTCTTCCTTCTGCTTCACAAGTTGAGTCCTTATCTAATTCTGGTGCATTTATTAACATATGCGCATTTGGGTCTCCTGGTATTTGTTTTGTTTCTGTATATTTACAGTCTATACATTGCCTTGTTTGGGTTCCTGTAGATACGCAAGTAGGTTTTACTGTTGTAACCCAATCAGAAAATGTATGAACATGAACATTGTTTTGTTGATTTTTATTTTCTTCTTTCTTTGCTTCTTCTTTCTTTTGTTCTACTGCTTGTGCTAATGCTTGTTTTGCTTGTTCTTCTTGTTTTTGTGCTTCAGCTTGTTTTTGTGCTTCAGCATGAACTTGAACTTGTTCTAGAACTTGTTCCTCTTTTTTAGCTTCTTCTGTCTTGCTTTGTTCCTTAGGAATTATAGAGATTTGCATAGCTTCCATTCTCTTAGATTCTCCTGATGTTCCAGCATAAGTTCCTGCTTTAAGAGTTTCAGCCTCCTTTATTGAGCTTCCTGCCTCAACCCAATCAAGCCATCCATATGTTTGAACTTGAGTTCTATATCTTATTACATAGTCACTTGAACCTTCAACAACAATTTGGATTGCTTCTACTCTCTTAGATTGACCTGATGTTCCAATTAGGTTTGTTCCTTTTGTATTATCAGCTGTAACCCAATCTTGCCATCCTATACCTTGAACGTGTGCACGATATTTAATAGTCACTCCTGCTGGTGCTTTAACGTTAAGGTCTAATGCTTCCATTCTTTTTGATTCTCCTTCGGTTCCAGTAATACTTGGTGAGTAGCTAAGCCATCCATAAGTTTGAACGTGACTAGAATAACTTACTTCTATATTATTTGAACTAGTAGCTGATGTAGATGTTGGTAAAGCTAAAATTGCTATCAACATTATACTAGCAATAGTTATAATTAAACATTTTTTTAGTGTTTTAGGCCACATAAAATCCCCTCCTTTTTATTTTTTTGTATATATAATAATTATAACATTTATATCTATATTAGTCAACCGTTTTTGCTACAAAATAGAGGAATTTCGTCAATTTTCAAATATTTAATAATTGGCAAAATTCCTCTATTTTATTTCTAACTTTACAGTCAAATTTTTAACTTAAAATATATGAAATATTATTCTTCATTTCCAAGAACTATGGATGTCACTTCTTTACTCTTATCTAATACTTGTTTCAACACTTTTTCTGCATATTCTTTAGTAACATTCTCATATTCTTCTAAGTAATCAAATGAATTTACCCCTTTAAAATAGTCTACCAAAAACATCCTCGCAGTTTCTTCTACACTATTATATTCTACTATGTGGTCTCCATATATTTTTTTCTTATTTCTTAGAAAATCTTCTTCATTTAGGCCATTTTTTATAGCATTTTCTATTTCTTCATTTATTCTTTGTATTACTTTTTTAGGCTCTCTTGATTGTCCATTAATTAAAATATATGCATATTCTTTTGAATAATCATATTCTAAATCCAATGTTCCAAGTAAAATATTTTTCTCTGATAATTCTCTATATAGCTTAGAGCTCTTTCCGAATAAAGTATTTAAGATTATTTCAATTGCTATATGTTTTTTTACCATATCTTTTTCTACTTTATCTTTGAATCCTATTGCAAAAATCGGATTGCTAAGTTGCATTTTGACAACTATTTCTTTTTGATTTATTTCTTCTGCTTCTTTAGGATAAATTCTTTTTGGTAATTCTTTATTTTCTTTTATTGTTATTCTCTTTCTTATTTCTTCTATAACCTCTTCTGGATTAAAATCTCCACATATAACCATTGCCATATTTGATGGAGTATAGAAATTGTTATAGCAATCATATAGTATCTCTTTTGTTATTTTTGATATAGAGTCTATACTTCCTGCTATGTCTAACCTTATTGGCAATTCTTTATACATACATTTCATAGCATTTAAATAAACTTGCCATTCTGGATAATCTTCATACATATTTATTTCTTGGCCAATAATTCCCTTTTCTTTTTCAACATTTTCATCTGTATAATATGGGTTTTGAATATAGTCCATATATTCGTCTAATGCCTCGTAAAAATTATCTGTCGCTTCATATAAATATGCTGTATGGTCATTTGTAGTATATGCATTTGCATTTACTCCAAGAGCTGTTAGAGTGTCTAAACTATTTACTCCGCTTCTCTGTTCAAACATTTTATGCTCCAAAAAATGCGCAACTCCGTCAGGAAGTTCTGTTGTTTCACTATTTCCTGGTATTATAAATTTATTATCTATTGAGCCAAAGTTTGGTCCACAAATTATATATTTTTTTCTAACATTTTTTCTTGGGATTACCATCACTGTTAATCCATTTTCTAATTTCTCTATATAAAGTTTTTCTTTAATTTTATTGTTTTCAATTATCTCCATTTTATTTAATCTCACTCTTTTCTAAATAAATTAGCCAAACGCAGGAGTTTTATATTTTTTTGAAAGAAAATGTTCGAACAGCCTGCTGCTTACGGATTACTCCTTGACCTTTCGAAATTTTCTTGAAAACAAAAATATAAAATCCCTGACGAGATTTGGCGGAAATTCATAGTGTATATATTTAATTTTTAAGGAAAAATATTGTATCAATATGAACTTTTTTTGCAAAATCTACTATTTCTTCCTTAGTAACTTTTTGTATTTCTTCTTCATACTCATCAAATGTCATTTTGTATTCTGATAGCTCTTGACCTAGATAATATGTTATTCCTGTATCTTGTTCATCTGGTATAGATTTTATAGTTGAAATTATTCCGAACTTTTGCATTTTTTATATCTTCATCATCAAAATTGCCATTTTTCATATCTTCTATTTGTTCTTTTATCAGTTTTAATGCTTTATCATAATTCGATATTTCAATTCCACATCTTATAAATATACTGTTTTTATGTCTTAAATAGTTTGATGCTGCTGTATATGCTAAACTATTCTTTTCTCTAACATTTTGGAACATTTTTGATGTTGCTGTTCCACCAAGTATAGCATTATATACTACTGCTATATATTTTTCTCTTTTGCTTTCTTCCTCTATCAAAAGTCCTAAAACAAGATTTCCTTGGGTAACTTCCATTGTATCTGTTATTTCTTTTTCTTCCCCTATTTCTGGCACTTTATTCTTCTTCTCATATATAGGTTCTCTTTCATTTAGTCTTTTGATATTTTCATTATTTTTTATAGCATCTATAATTTTTTCTTCTTCTATATCTCCTGAAACAAATATATCTATTTTTGCTTCTGATATTAGTTTTTTATAGTATTCATATATATTATTTTCATTTATACTATCTATATCTTCTATATATCCATATTTATATAGCCCAAATGGAATGTTTTTGTACATTTCTTCTTGGCACCTTAAATATGCATATGCTGCTTTATTGTCCTTTTTACCTTCTATAATTATTTTTAGTTTTTCCTTTTCTGATTCTACAAACTCTTTTGAAAAGCTATTGTTTTCTATTTTAGGATTAAAAACTATTTCAAATAAAGTGTTTAATGCCTCTTTGCTCAAATCTTCCTTAGTACCGCAAATATTTATTATCTATTGTTTCTAAATAGAATTTAAGTACTTGATTATCTCCTGATTTATCAATTCCACAATCAAATTCTGCTCCATACATTTCTTCTAGCTTCTTGTTTATTTCTTCTATATTTTCTAATGTTTTACTTCCTTTTCTTAATATCATTGGAATTATAGCATTTTTAGTAACATTTTCCCTATTTAATGGTGTCACTATAAATACTGACATTAGGTCTGTTTTAAAACTACTCGTTTTTATTAGATGGATATTTATTCCTTTTTTTATTTCTTGTTTTTTATATTCCATATAATAAACCTCCAATTCTTTATTTAGTATACTATAATATTTCCAATTTATACAAGTGTTTTTTGATTTTTACAGAATAAAATATATAAATAAAAATGGAAGATTTATAAAATCCCCCATTTTTATTTATATATTTTAAAACTTTCTTTTTCTTGCTGCCTCTGACTTTTTCTTTCTCTTTACACTAGGTTTTTCATAATGTTCTCTTTTTCTAACTTCTTGCATTACGCCATTTCTAGCACATTGTCTTTTAAATCTTTTTAATGCATCTTCGATATTTCCATTATTAACTCTTACCTCTGACATTATTACTCCCCCCTTCTCGTGTATAATTAAATTTGCTTTTCTATTATATATCTTGCTTCCTTGTTTGTCAAGCCTTATTTTTACATAAATTGTCCAAATAGATCACCCATTGGTTTATTTTCATTAAGTCTTTTTATTGCTTCTGCAAATAATGGTGCTATTGATAGTACTTTTATTTTTGGTATTTGTTTTTCTTTTGGCAATGGTACTGTATTTGTTATTACTACTTCTTTAAATGGAGAATCTTTTAATCTTTCTATGGCTGGTCCTGATAGTACTCCGTGTGTACAACCTGCATATATTTCTTTTGCGCCATATTCTTTTAGTATATTTGCTGCCTCTATCATTGAACCTGCTGTATCTATTTCGTCATCAAATACTACTGCCGTTTTTCCTTTTACATCTCCTATTACTGTACTTGCTATTGCTCTATCGTCATTTCCTTCTCTTCTTTTATCTATCATAGCTATTGGGCAATTGAAGAATTTTGAATATTTATATGCTTTCTTTGAGCTTCCTGCATCTGTTGCAACTATTACCATATCATCAAAATTTTTGTCTTTGAAATATGTTTGTAAAATTCCTTGTGCTGATAATCTGTCACAATTTATTCTGAAATATCCTTGTATTGATGAATTATGTAGGTCACAGCTTATTACTCTATCTGCTCCCGCTGCTTCTATAATCTCTGCTATTAATTTTGCTGTTATAGGGACCCTTGGTTGATCCTTTTTATCTGATCTTGAATACATATAGTATGGTAATACAACAACTATTCTTTTAGCTGATGCACGTCTTGCTGCATCTATTGTTATTAATAATTCCATTATTCTTTCGTTTACCGGTGGTGTTGTTGCTTGTATCAAGTATACATCTTTCTCTCTTACTGTTTCTAATAATTGTACAAAATTGTTATCATTTTTAAACTTCATTCTACATATTTGTCCCATTTCTATTCCTAAACTGTCACAAACTTCTTTTGTAAATCCATCTGCCGATTCACTGCATGAAAATACTTTGATATTTTCCATAAAATTTCCCCCTACATTTTTTTGGCTTATCACTAATCCATTACATATTTTAGTATTTTTTGTCGTTTTAGTCAATAGATTTTGATGTAATTTGTAATAAATTTAAAAAATTATTAAATTTTATACAAAAATGGATGAAACTTTTTCAAATTCCATCCATTTTTAGTCCATCTAGGGCACAACTTTATGCTTTAAAACCTGCTATTTTCTACCTTTCAAGAATTATGTCCGGATATCAGCTGTTTATATTGTTAATATAACTATTTAGATAACTGATATCCGGACACTTTTTTAAAAAGAGCTTAAACAATAAAATAGTTGTCTAAGCTCTTTCTCTCTTTATATTTGATTCTC
>CANRFH010000017.1 GCA_947629835.1 uncultured Clostridia bacterium
TTTTGAATTAAATTATATAAAAAATTTAATAAATATCCAAATAAATTAGCAAAAAATGCAATCATATATTTTCCTCCATCTTATTTTAATGGATCATATCCACCTTTTGAAAATGGGTTGCATCTAATAATTCTCTTAATTCCTAAGCCTAAACCCTTTATACATCCATATTTTTCAAGTGCCTGTTTTGTATATTCTGAACAACTTGGATAAAATCTACAATTATTGCCCAGCAAATGTGATATGTGTTTCTGATATTGATCAATAATAAAAATTAAAATTTTTCTCATAAATTTAATTTTGTCCTATCTCTTTTAATATTTTTAAAATATCTTTTTGTACTTTATCAAAAGATATTTCTTCAATATTTATAGATTTTTTTACTAAAAATACTATATTATAGCCTGAATTAAAATCTTTTTTATTTTGCCTATACCCTTCCCTAATTAGCCTTTTTAGATAATTTCTTTTTACAGCTTTTCCTATTTTTGTATTAATTGCAATGCCTATTTTATTTCTATTCAAATAATTTTTTAAGGCAAAAGCTTCTATGTATTTGCCTGAGTAATATTTCCCTTTTGATAGAACTAATCTAAATTCATAATTTTTTTTTAATACTTCTTCTTTGCTCATATTTTCACACTACTTTATCAATTATGCAAAAAGGACCTAAAATTTCAATAGGTCCATATCTTTTTTATTAAGCACTTAATTTCTTTCTACCTTTTAATCTTCTAGCTTTCAATACTTTTTGACCTGCTTTAGTTTTCATTCTTTTTAAGAATCCGTGTTCACTTTGTCTTTGTCTCTTTTTTGGTTGGTATGTTCTTTTCATTTTGCACCTCCTAAAATGCTTGTTAAATAACATTAAAATTATACACTAAAACTATGATATTTGTCAAGTTTTTTTTGTTTTTTCTTACGGAAATCCAGTCGCTATATCTTTTTCCACATTTTATTTAAAATTTTCCACATTTTTATTGACATTTTTTCTTATTTTTTGATATTATATTACTTGAATCAAAAGGAGGATTTTTTATGGGGCAAGATTATAAAGAATTAACTAATAAAATTAAAGCTGTTGCACTTAATGGAATAAGTTCAATAGCTTATGAGACGTGGATTGCACCAATTGAAATATATTCTATTGATAATAATGTTGTTACATTTTTAGTCCCAACAGCTTTCTTTGGAAATCAATTAAGACCTTATGAAACATTGTTAAAGAATTGCTTTATAGACGTTGTTAATAAAGAATATGAAATCAATTATATTTCAGAAGAATTATTAGATAATGATTCTGATACTTCAATACAATTACCACAAACAAATCAAATAAAATCAAATCTTAAATCTGAATATACTTTCAGTAATTTTGTAATTGGAGAAAATAATAGATTTGCACAAGCTGCAGCTTTTGCTGTATCTGAAGCTCCTGGAACTGCATATAATCCGCTTTTCATATATGGAGGAGTTGGACTTGGAAAAACTCACCTTTTGCAAGCTATTGGTAACGAAGTATTAAAAAGAAGTCCTCAAAAAAAGGTATTATATGTTACTTCTGAGGAATTTACAAATGATTTTATAAATGGAATAAAAGATAATTCAAACGAGAATTTCAGAAAAAAATATAGAAATATTGATGTTCTTTTAATTGACGATATTCAATTTATTGCTGGAAAAGATGGCATACAAGAAGAATTCTTCCATACTTTTAATACTCTTACTAGCAATAATTCTCAAATTGTATTAACAAGCGATAAGCCTCCAAAAGATATTAATCCTTTGGAAGAACGCTTAAAATCTAGGTTTGATAGTGGTCTTTTAGTTGATATTTCTGCTGCAAATTATGAAACAAGACTTGCAATTCTTAGAAAAAAAGTTCAACTTGAAAATATCATAATAGATGATATTGTACTTTCAAATATTGCAACAAAAATAGATTCTAATATTAGAGAACTAGAAGGAGCTTTGAAAAAAATAGTTGCACAAGCATCTTTAACTCACAGCCCTATCACATTTGAACTTGCAGATAAAGCAATAAATGAAGTTATTGCTCACAAAGAAAGAGTTATTTCTGCAAATTATATAAAAGAAATTGTTTCAAAATATTTTAATATAGATGTAAAAGATTTAGACAGTCCAAAACGTTCAAATGAAATAGCTTATCCTAGACAAATTGCAATGTATCTTTGTAGAGAACTTGCAAAAATGCAATATAAAAATATAGGAAATTCTTTTGGAAATAGAGATCATTCAACCGTTATGCATGCTTGTAATAAAATAGAGCAAGAAATAAAAAAAGATAAAAATACATTTATGCTTGTGGATAGTGTGAAAAACATTATTTTAAAACCACAAGATTAGAAACAAAATAAATACAAAAAAATAATAAAAAATATTGTTTGTATTTTTAAATTTAAAAAAATAATTAATTTTTATTTATTTAATAGTAGTTAGAAAAGTTATTAACAATGCTTTGTTGAAAACCTGTTAATATTCTGTGGATTTTTTAGTTTTAAACATTAAAATTTTTTATGTGTGAATTATTATTTATTTTATTAACATTTTTTACACACATTTAAAGCTTACGGACAGCTATTAAAAAATAACTTTTCCACACTTTCCACATGACTACTACTACTACTACTAAATATATTTAATATTAAAAAGGAGGAATTTTCAGATGAAATTTATCTGTGAAAAATCAAATTTACTTAAAGCCCTTAATTCCGTAATAAGAGGAGTCTCTTCAAAAACTACAATGCCAATATTAGAAGGTATTCTTATTCAAACAAATGATAATGAAGTAAAATTAACAACCTATGATTTAGAAATAGGTATAGAATATGTAATAGAATGTGAAGTAATAGAACAAGGAAATACAGTTGTTACTGCATCTATGTTTAGTGAAATAATAAGAAAACTACCAGATACAGATATTTCAATAACATTAGATGATAAAGAATTACTTGTTATAGAATGTGAAGGTTCTTTATATAAATTAGCTACAATGAACCCAATAGAATTTCCTGAACTTCCTAAAATAGATGAAGAACATTCAATAAAATTAGAACAAAATATATTAAAAGATATGATAAGCAAAACAATATTTGCAGTAAGTACAGAATCACATAGACCTATTTTTACAGGATGTTTATTTGAAATAAAAGAAAATACTATAAATGTTGTTGCAGTAGATGGATATAGATTAGGATGGAAGAGAAAAGCATTAGAAAATGAAGTAAATGATTTTAAAGTAGTTATTCCAGGAAAAACGTTACTTGAAGTAAACAAAATAATAACAGATACATTTGATGAAATTAAAATAAGTGTTGCAAAAAATCAAGCATTATTTGAAATGGAAAGATGCAAAATAGTAACAAGATTATTAGAAGGAGAATTTCTAGATTATGAAAAAGTAATTCCAAAAACATTTGAAACAAGAATAAGAGCAAATAAAAAAGAATTACAAGAATGTTTTGAAAGAGTAAGTCTAATATCAATGTCTACAATAGAAAAAGAAAGAAAATATCCTGTAAAAGTTTCAGTAGATATAGGAAAAATAGTAATTTCTTGCAAAAACCAAGCAGGAGATGCAAAAGAAGAAATATTCTTATCAACAGAAGGAAAAAATCTAGAAGTAGGATTTAATCCAAAATATTTCTTAGATGCATTAAAAGCAATAGAAGATGAAGAAGTATATGTAGAATTTGGAAGTAGTTTATCTCCATCTATAATTAAATCAGTAGATGAAACAGAAGATTATATATATATGATTCTTCCTATAAGAATACAAGAGTAAGGAATTAAAAAAATGTATATAGATAAAATAAAATTAAATAATTTTAGAAACTATATAGAAGAAGAAATAAATTTAGATAAAAATATAAATATTTTTTATGGAAATAATGCACAAGGAAAAACAAACATATTAGAATCTATATATTTATGTGCAATAGGGAAGTCATATAGAACAAATAAAGATCGAGAAATTATAAATATAAATAAAGATTTTTCAAAAGTAGAAATTAATTATTCAAAAAAAGATAGAGAAGGAAAAATAAAATTAGAAATTTCAGATAAAAAAAATTTATATTTAAATGATATAAAATTAAAAAAAATTAGTGAAGTTTTAGGCAATATAAACATAGTTTTATTTAATCCAGATGATATAAATATTTTTAAAGAAGGTCCATCAAAAAGAAGGAGAATTTTAGATATAATGATAAGTCAACTTAGACCTTCTTATGTATATAATTTAAATATGTATTTAAAAATATTAGAGCAGAGAAATAATTATTTAAAACAAATAAAATATGAAAATAAAAATGAAGAAATGCTAGATGTGTGGGATACACAAATTGCAAAATATGCAGAAATAATTAATTTATATAGAAAAGAATTTACAGAAAAAATAAAAGAAAAAATAGTAGATGTTCATAAAAAAATAACAGATAATAAAGAAGAAATAAAAATAGAATATATTTCAGATTTTACAAATCAAGAAGAATTTTTAAAAGAAATAAAAAATTCAAGAAAAATAGATATAATAAAAGGATATACAGGGAAGGGTATACATAGAGACGATTTAAAATTATTTATAAATGATAAAGAAATAGGAATATATGGTTCACAAGGACAACATAGAAGTGCAATTCTTTCTATAAAACTTAGCGAACTTCAAATTATAAAAGATGAAACAGAAGAAAATCCAATTCTTTTATTAGATGATTTTATGTCAGAACTTGATAAGATAAGAAGGCAAAATTTCTTAGAAGACGTTCAAGATACACAAATAATAATAACTTGTACAGATAAATTAGAATTAAAAAATAAAAATAAAAAAATATTTTTTGTAGAAAATGGTAAAGTAAAGATAGAAAAAAATACTTGATTTTTATAATTGAAAAATAATATAATATGTTTGTGATTTATGAAAGGAATGATAAAAAAATGGAAAAAGTAGACCACGAGTATGGAGCAAATCAAATACAAGTACTAGAAGGATTAGAACATGTTAGAAAGAGACCAGGTATGTATATAGGAAGTGTTTCTGTAAGAGGTCTTCATCATTGTGTTTATGAGATAGTTGATAATGCAGTAGATGAAGCTTTAGCAGGATACTGTAAAAATATAAGTGTTACTATTGAGCCAGGAAATATTATCTGTGTAGAAGATGATGGTAGAGGAATTCCAGTAGATATACATCCAAAGACAAAAATATCTGCTGCTGAAACAGTATATACTAAATTAAATGCAGGAGGAAAATTCGGTGGAGATAGTGGATATAAAGTATCAGGAGGTCTTCACGGAGTAGGTGCGTCAGTTGTTAATGCACTATCAGAATGGCTTGAAGTAACTATTCAAAGAGACGGTGGAATTTTCCAAATGGCATTTGAAAGAGGAAAAACAGTTAAACCATTAGAGAGAATAGGAGATTCTGATAAAACAGGAACAAAAGTAAGATTTTTAGCAGATAATACAATTTTCGAAAGCTTAAATTATGAATATGAAGTATTAGAGAAAAGATTTAGAGAAATGGCATTTTTAACAAAAGGGCTAAAAATTTCAATAGAAGATAAAAGACCTGAAGAAAAACAAGAAACAGAAGATGGGGAAGAGGTTGTAGAAGAAAAAGTAAAAAAAGCAGAATTTTGTTTTGAAGGTGGTTTAAATTCATTTGTAGAATACTTAAATAAAAATAAAGAAAAAATAAATCAAATGCCTATATATATCGAAAAAGAAGATGGAGAAGTACCAATAGAGATAGCAATACAATATACTACAGCATATTCAGAAAATATATATACATTTGTAAATAATATAAATACAATAGAAGGTGGAACACATCTAGAAGGATTTAAAAGAGCAGTTACTAAAGTATTTAATGATTATGCAAGAAGTCATGGAATTATAAAAGACAAAGATCTTAATTTACAGGGAGAAGATATAAGAGAGGGAATGACAGCGGTTATTTCAGTGAAAGTAAAAGACCCTCAATTTGAAGGACAAACTAAAACAAAACTTGGAAATAGTAATGTAGCAGGAATAGTAGCAAATGCAGTAAATGAAGCATTATCAACATTTTTAGAAGAAAATCCAAATATAGGAAAAGCTATTCTTGAAAAATGTATAAGTGCATCTCGTGCAAGGGAAGCAGCAAGAAAAGCAAGAGAATTAGTTAGAAAGAAAAATTCTATGGAAGGCTCAACACTTCCTGGCAAACTTGCAGATTGTAGCGGAAAAAATCCAGAAGAATGCGAAGTGTATATAGTCGAGGGAGATTCAGCAGGAGGAAGTGCAAAACAGGGAAGAGATAGAACTTTCCAAGCAATACTTCCATTATGGGGAAAGATGCTTAATGTAGAAAAATCAAGAGCAGATAAAATTTATGGAAATGATAAATTACAACCAGTAATACTTGCGATAGGAGCAGGAATTGGAGCAGATTTTGATATAACAAAAATAAGATATGGAAAAGTAATAATAATGGCAGATGCCGATGTTGATGGAGCTCACATAAGAACATTATTATTAACATTCTTTTTCAGATATATGAGACCATTAATTGAAAATGGAAATGTATATTTAGCACAACCACCACTATATAAATTATCTAAAAAAGGTATGGACGACATATATTGCTATACAGATGATGATTTAACAAAAGCATATAAAGACCTAGAAGAAAAAGGAATTGCAAGAGATCAATTAGCATTACAGAGATATAAAGGTCTTCGGAGAAATGAATCCAGACCAACTTTGGGAAACAACAATGGATCCTGCAAGAAGAATATTAATAAAAGTAAAACTAGAAGATGCAATGAAAGCAGACGAAACATTTACTCTTCTAATGGGAGATGAAATAGAACCAAGAAGACAATTTATTGAAGAAAATGCAAAATATGTACAAAATCTTGATATATAAAATATATTTTAATAAAAAAGATTAAGGTTGAGAAAAAATTCTCAACCTTTTATCTCGCATAAAACTAATATTAATTTTCAGTTACGACTATTATACATAATTTTTTCATCTAATATATATTACTATATAACTAGACAATAAACCACATATAATAATCTTCCACTCGACTATAAGAACACCCATAACATATATATTCATCCCAGAGGGACTACTAATACACATTATAAGATATAAATATAATCTTAACTTCAAATATACTACATATAATTTAGCCTAAAATAAAGCTTACATATACATAGCATACTCTCATCGCCGGCAAAGTATAACCTAAAAACAAAGCTATAAATTACCTTTGAACGAATAATACAAAGCTAAAAGAAAAACCCTGTATTACTCTTAGTTCAACTAATATTAATCTTATAATAATATTTTTAACAAAAACAATTAAAAAATTACAAGAAAATTTTTGTAAAAAACTTGACAAAATAAAAAAAGATGTTAGAATAAAAATATAATTTCAAAAAATTTTTAATTTATTTTTTTCAAAAATTTTTTTAATCAAAGAATTTAATTCTTTAAAAAATCAAAAAATAAAAATTTAATAATTTGCAATTAAATATTAATTTTTAAATAGGGGAGAAGGTGATGAATTTGGATGAACGAAAAAATATTTCTTTGCAGGAATGGATACCTTTTGAAAAAATTATGAATAAAGGAATTGTTAAATTAAAAAATAACGAATATATAAAAATAATAAAGATATTTCCAATAAATTATAATTTAAAATCAAATTTAGAAAAAGAAGCAATATTAATGTCGTATAAAACATTTTTAAAAACTTGTCATTTCGATATGCAAATACTGATACAAAGTAATAAAGAAGATTTATCAAAACATATTTCAAAAATAAAAGAAAAAGTAAATTCATTAAATAACTTTAATCTTTTTAAATATTCAGAAAAATATATTAATTTCATAAATAAATTAAATCGAGAAAAAAATTCCTCATCAAAAAAATTTTATATCATAATAAAAAATAAATCAAAAGAAATAGAAGAAATAAATATATCAGAATTAAATGAAAATTATTTTAAAATAAAAGAATGTTTAGCAAGATGTGGAAATGTAGCACAAGAAATTTCAAATGAAGAAGAATTAAAAAGTATTTTATTTTCATTTTTTAATACAAGAAAAAATTTAATGTAAAAAAGGGGAGATAGAAAATAGAAGAATTTCAGGAAAAAGAATTATTTAGAGTTGTAAATGGTAGAAAACTAAGAAAAATAAATAAAGAAAAAAATTTTAATGAAAAATTAAAAAAAGATAAAAAAACAGAAAAAATAAAAAAGAATAAAAATAATAAGAAAGAAAGAAAAATAAAAAATAGGGAAGAGGATAATATTGAAACGGGAATATTTTCAGATATAGATTTTATTACACCTTCTTATATAAATTTAAATAATCCAAAATTTATTGACGTAGATGAAATGATATATTCAACTTTAATTTGTGTAAATTACTTTAGAGAACAACAAGATTTAATATTAAAAAATTTAATAGATACAAATATAAATTTAAATATTTCAATATTTTATGAAAAAAAGGATACATATAAAACAATAAAAGATTTAACATATCATATCGGAAATATAGGAGTAGAATTACAAGAAAGTAATCAAAATAGGCAAGATATTGATATTGCAGCTTTTAGTTATAATGACGCTAAGTATATTAGAAAAGAAATGCAAATAGATAATGAGGAAATGTATAATATGTATATTTATTTAACAGTTTTTTCTAAGGATAGAAAAGAATTAGAATATTTGTTAAATAAAATAGAAGGTTTGACACAAAGTAGGGGAATACAAACAAGGAGAGCATATTTTAGAGAAGAGCAAGGATATATTTCATCACTTCCATTAATGCAAAATCATAATGATATAAAAAGTGTTGCAAAAAGAAATATTTTAACAAGTGGTCTTGTTTCAACATATCCATTTATATCTTCTTCGCTATTTGACGAAGATGGAATATTTATTGGAACAAATATAAATAATAATTCTTTGGTTTTTATTGATAGATATAATACAGAAAAATATAAAAATGCAAATATGTGTATATTTGGGACAAGCGGAGCTCGGAAAATCATTTTATACAAAATTATTGATTCTTAGAAATAGTTTGCTTGGGATAGAACAATATATTATAGATCCTGAAAGAGAATATGTAAAAATTTGTAATAATTTAGGAGGAACTTTATTTCAAATAGGTCCAACATCAAATACATATATAAATATTTTTGACATAAGAAAAGAAAGTACCGAAGAAACAGAAAAGGGTTATCTTGCAACAAAAATAGGAAAATTATTAGGATTTTTTAATTTAATATTTGGAGAAATGAACGAAGAAGAAAAAGCAATAATAGAATCAAAATTGATAGAGTGTTATAAAAATAAAGGAATAACATTTGAAGATGAATCTTTATATAAAATAAAAATAATAAATGAAAAGCCAGTGAGTGTATTTAAAGAAAGCAATGATATGCCGATATTAGAAGATTTTTACAATATTTTAGGAGACACGGAAAAAACAAAAATATTTAAAATAAAATTAATTCCATTTATCCAAGGTTCATTAAAATTTTTCAATAATTATACGAATATAGAAATAAATAATAAATTAATTGTTGCAGATATTTATGAATTAGGTGAAGAAAATATAAAGTATGGAATGTATATTTTTATAGAGCTTTTTTGGGATAAAATAAAAAATAATAGAAATATAAAAAAGGCAATATACTTAGATGAAATTTGGAGATTAATAGGAGTAACTTCAAATAAAAATGTTGCTCAATTTATTTATAAAATATTTAAAACAATAAGAAAATATGGCGGAAGTGCAGTTGCAATAACACAAGATATTTCAGATTTATTTAGTTTAGAAAATGGAACTTATGGAAAAAGTTTATTAAATAATTCAAGTATAAAAACATTTTTTTCATTAGAAGAAGAAAATATAAGAATATTATCTGAATTTTCTAATTTATCAGAAAAAGAAAAAATAGAAATAAAAACTTTAAAAAGAGGGGAGAGTTTAATGTTTGTAGGAGATGAACATATTTTAACAAAAATAGAAGCAGATGAATTTGAAAAAGATATGATTATATAAAAATTAATAAAAAATTAAAATAAAAAAATTAAAAATAATTTAAGAAAGGAGCAATAAATATGGAAATGGAAAAAACAGTAGAAGAAAACATAGAACAAAAAAATACTCTAAATAATGAAATAAGTAATGTTCAAGGAGAAGATATAGGAGAAAAACAAAAAAATTTTTTAGAAACCTCTCTTGGAAAGGTAATAAATACAGGATGCGATATTGCACTAAGAGCAATTTTACCTAATGCAATAGAGGATGAAATAATAGGAATAAAAAATGTAATATTTACAGAAGGAATACAAAAGGGAATAAAGACAGCAATAGATTCAGCAATAAACATAGGAAAGAGCATAACTGGAATATTTACAGGAAAATTTGATACAGTTTCTCAGGCATATACAGCAGTTAAGTCAGGGGGAATAATAGACAGTGCCTCAAACATAATAGATACAGCTGTAAAATCTGCAAAAGAGAATGGACTTATTAATAAAACAACAGCTAATGTAATAAAAAAAGGAAAAAATATTGTAAAAGATTGCTTAACAAATAGTATAGAAGAAGATTTTATGGAACAGGTAGATGGGGTAGAGAAGGTAGGTAAATACATAAATAATTGGAATACATATTTAGAACAAAAGGATTTAGAAGGAATGAATAGGGAGTACAAGAAGATAACTAAAAAATTAGAAACTTTACTTCCAATTGAATCAACAATTCAAGAAGCAAGAGTTATAGAAAATGTTCAAACATTAATAAAGAATAAAGGAAATTCTTTAAATAATATTACAGAGGAGGAACTAAAACTTGCACAAATTATTTAAATATTTATGAATCACTAGGAAATGAGCCAAATCTCGTCGAGGATTTTATATTTATTATAAATTGAACCCACGTTAGATACGCCTACGAAGTTTTTCGGGGGTCTTCAATTTCTTCTAAATATAAAACCTCTGCGTTTGGCTCATTTATATAAAATTTTGTTTATAATTATATAATAAAATATCTAACAATTTTTACTTATTTATGTCAATTAAACTCTTGCAAAAAAAATCCTGTTTTAGTATAATAACAATGTATGAAATATTACGAAAATAAGACTTAGGAAGATTTAGAAAGGAATGATTTTAACTTATGGACAGACCAGATGAAACAATAATAGAGAGAGACATAGAAAAAGAAATGAAAACAGCATATATAGACTATGCAATGAGTGTCATTGTGGCCCGTGCACTTCCAGATGTAAGAGATGGTTTAAAGCCAGTACACAGAAGAATACTATATTCAATGCATGAAGATGGTATAACTTCGGACAAGGCTTACAGAAAATCAGCAAATACAGTTGGTTCAGTTTTAGGAAGATATCATCCTCATGGAGATGCAGCAGTATATGATGCAATGGTAAGAATGGCTCAAAACTTTACATTGAGATATCCATTAATAGATGGACACGGAAACTTTGGGTCAATAGATGGAGATCCACCAGCAGCTATGAGGTACACAGAAGCAAGAATGGCTAAAATTGCAAACTATATGATGAGTGATATCGAAAAAAATACTGTAGACTTTGTACCTAACTATGATGATAGATTACAAGAGCCTAGCGTACTTCCTGCAAGATTACCAGCACTTCTTTTAAATGGATCTTCTGGAATCGCTGTTGGTATGGCAACAAATATTCCACCACATAATTTAACAGAAGTAATAGATGGAATTATAAAAATAATTGATGAAGATGAAGTCACAGACGAACAGTTAATGCAGATAATAAAAGGTCCTGATTTCCCAACAGGAGCAACTATTCTTGGTAGAGAAGGAATCAAAGATGCTTATACAACAGGAAGAGGAAAAATAATAATGAGGGCTGAGGCAGAAATAGAAGAAATGTCTGGAAACAGACAACGTATTATTGTTACATCACTTCCATATCAAGTAAATAAAGCAAGACTTCATAAATATATAGACGATCTTGTAAGAGAAAAGAAATTAGAAGGAATTTCTCTAATTAGGGATGAATCAGATAGAACAGCAAATGTAAGATTAGTAATAGAATTAAAAAGAGATGTTAATGCACAAGTAATATTAAATAGATTATATAAATATACTCAAATGCAAGAGACATTTGGAGTAATAATGCTTGCATTAGTAAAAGGTGTTCCAAGAATTTTAACATTAAGACAATGCTTAGATTATTATATAGAACATAGAAAAGAAGTAGTACTTCGTAGGACAAAGTTTGACCTAGAAAAAGCAGAAGCAAGAGCACATATCTTAGAGGGATTAAAAATTGCAATAGATAATATCGACGAAGTAATAAGAATTATTAGAACTTCTTATGATGATGCAAAAGAAAGATTAATGGAAAAATTTGGATTATCAGAAATACAAGCTCAAGCAATTCTAGATATGAGACTAAGAACTCTTCAAGGTTTACAAAGAGAAAAGATAGAAGAAGAATATCAAGAATTAATGAAATTGATAGAACATTTAAAGGCAATACTTGGAAGTGAAAGACTTGTATTTGATGTAATCAAAGAAGAACTATTAGAAATTAAAGAAAAATACGGAGACGAAAGACGAACAAAAATATTAGCTGATAGTTCAGAATTTGAAGACGAAGATTTAATCAAAGAAGAACAAACAGTTATTGCTTTAACTCATTTTGGATATATTAAGAGAATGCCAATAGATACATATAAGAGCCAAAAAAGAGGAGGAAAAGGAATAACAGGTATGACAACTAGGGAAGAAGATTTTGTAAAAGAAATCTTTATAGCTTCAACTCACGACATCTTAATGTTCTTTAGTAATAAAGGAAAGCTATATAAACTTAGAGGATTTGAAGTTCCAGAAGCTGGTAGAACAGCAAGAGGAACTGCGATAGTTAATCTTTTAAGTTTAGATCCGGGAGAAAAGATATCAGCAATAATTCCAATACAAAATTTTGCAGAAGGAAAATATCTTCTTATGGCAACAAAGAAAGGAATTATTAAGAAAACAAAACTTGAAGAATATGACACATCAAGAAAGACAGGACTTCAAGGAATTACATTAAAAGACGATGATGAATTAATTTCTGTAAGACTTACTGACGGAGAAGATAAGGTAGTAATGGTTACAGAAGGTGGACAATGTATAACATTTGACGAAAAAGATGTAAGACCAATGGGAAGAGTGTCACAAGGCGTTATTGGAATAAAACTTGATAAAGAAGATTGCGTAATAGGTATGGAATCAATAATTTCAGGAAGCAATCAAACTCTACTTGCAATTACAGAAAATGGTTTTGGAAAGAGAACAGAACTTGACGAATACAGAGTACAAACAAGAGCAGGAAAGGGAGTAATAACATACAAAATAACGCCAAAAACTGGAAAAGTAGTTGGAATAAAATTAGTAGACGAAAAAGACGATGTAATGCTAATAACAGATACAGGAACAATTATTAGAATAAATGTATCTGAAATAAGTGTACTTGGAAGATCTACACAAGGTGTAACACTTATGAGAACAAATGAAGGAAAAGTTGTGAGTATAGAAAAAATAACAGAAGATGAGGAAGAAGAGGAAAAATAATTAAATAAAAAATGACAAAATAAAACGCATCGAAAATATTAGGCTAAAACCTAATATTTTCGGTGAATTTTATTAATTTATTTGAATTTTACATAAATATGTGATATAATACAAACTACTTGATAGAAAATACTATCATTATATTCTTTTTTCTCCTGTTTTACAGGTATATATAGACTATTAAATAAAAATTATTTTTGAGGAGGAAATATTTATGAAGGAGAAACGGTATTTTTGTGATCGAACACTAATAACCAACCAATGGAAAGGAAAAGTAAGCTCTCTTATCATCGTAACGCTTCTCGCAAGTATTGTTCTATACAACTTGGATATGAAATACGGGGTACAGTTTGGAGAATATTCAGAAGAAGTTTATGAAAGGCTCGAAGAGATTGCTGATAGTGTTATAGAGGAAAATGTAATTAACCTAGATGCGATGCTAGATAGTGTTAGCGACTATGAAGTTACATATAAATATGGTGTGCTAACATTCAAATGCAGTATTAATAATTATGAAGGGAATGAATTATACCCTTCTCCAAGCATAACAGTTACAGAGAGCTCTGGAGTTGTAAAAAAAGAACATTATGTTTCTTCGGAAGAGGAATACATAAGAATTCAGAAAAGAAGTCAAATTCTGTTATATGTACTTTTAGGAATGTTTATATGGTGTGCAGGTTTTATTGTAGTTTTGGCTGTACGAGTTATTCTATGCGGGATTTCGTACATTCACAAGAAAATTGATACAAAAAGGAAACCTTCATAAAAGAAGCTGGGGGCATTTGCCTCCAGTTTCTTTTATAGAATATTTATTTTACAGCAGCATTTGCAAAGTCATTATTTACAATTTCTGTATAAGGAGCTCTTTCTTTTAATTCTCCTGCTTCTTCAATAACTGTTTGAAGTAAATTAAATCCGTCTTCTGATAAATATGGAGTAGTGTTCCATACATCAATATCTCTATATCTATTTAAAACAGTTACTAATAAATCCATATCAGTATCTGGGAAGTAATCTACAATAGCATTTGCAATTTCTTCAGAAGAATGTTCCTGAACCCAAACTTGACCTTTATAAATAGCATTAGTAAATTTTTGTATTATATCAGGATTTTTTTCTATATAACTCTTTTTAGCAAAATATGCAGTATAAGGAAGCTCATCAGTTTCCTTTCCAATAGATGCTACGATATATCCTTTTCCTGCAATCTCAGTTGCAGAAGCAGTAGGTTCAAACAATGCTACATAATCAGCATTACCAGCACTAAATGCACCAGCCATTAAGTCAAAACTTATACTGTCATCAAGTGTAACATCTTTATTTGGATCAACATCATATTTTCTTAGAACGTGGAGTAATGTCATATAAGGAACTCCACCTTTTCTGCCAGGAATAATTACAGAATCTTTAACATCAGTCCATTTAAAGTCAGGATTTTCGTCTCTACTTACTAAGAAAGATCCATCTCTTTTAGTAAGTTGTGCAAAAACTTGTGTATAATCTTCTTTTCCTTCATTATAAACATAAATTGAGGCTTCTGGACCTGCAAAGCCAATATCACTTTGATTTGCAAGGACAGAAGTCATAACTGCATCAGCACCTTGTGCAGTTGAAAGTTCTATTTTAAGACCTTCTTCTTCAAAAAAGCCTTGACTTAATGCAACATATTGTGGTGCATAGAATATAGAACGAGTTACTTCACTCAAAGATACAGTCTTTAAGACTTCTTCATTAGTATCAGTCTGATTTCTTGAAAACAAAACACTTATTATTATAACCACAATTGCTAAAATAATAATAAGAGAAATGATTATTTTTTTCAATTTTTTTCCTCCTCTTTTTTTAAGTAAATATTCTATGGAAAATTAACTTTGCTATCATATATTAACTTTTAAACTATACTAGCCAAACGCAGGGGTTTTATATTTAGAAGAAATTGAAGACCCCCGAAAAAACTTCGTAGGCGTCTCCCGCGTGGGTTCAATTTATAATAAATATAAAATCCCGACGAGATTTGGCGGACCTTTTAGTCTAAAATATAAAGCAATTTTCCATAATTGCTCTTAAATCTCTTAAATTTAATAAGCTAATATTATATAAATATGAATATTTAGTAAATTTTGCAACCTATTGATCTGTACTTTTATGAGATTTAAGAATAAATTTTTCTAAAAGTATAACACTTTCATACATTAAAGCAGCCATAACTCCAAGGATAATTACACTTGTCATAACTAAATCCAATTGGAAAACTTGCCCACCATATACAATTAAATAGCCGAAGTCCAGCTTTTGAAACTAAAAATTCTCCAGAAATTACTCCAACTAATGATAATCCTATATTTATTTTTAAAGAATTAATGAAAGTAGAGATATTTGCCGGAATTACAATTTTAGTCAAAATCTGGAATTTATTTGCATTGAAAGTTCTTGCCATTTTAATCATTTCCTTATCAGTATTGATAAAGCCATTTAAAATATTAAGAATAGTTACAATCAATGAAATTGCAAGAGCCATAACAATAATTGAGCTAGTTCCAGCACCTACCCAAATGATAATTATTGGGCCTAACGCAACTTTTGGTAAGCTATTTAATATTACTAAAAATGGCTCAAAAACTTTTGACAAAAATTTAGATAGCCATAAAATAATTGCAACTAAAAAACCAAGTAGAGTACCAGATAAAAATCCGGACTATAGTTTCATAAAAAGTAACCCCTAAATGTTTTAATAAATCATTAGAAGATAAGTTCATAAAAGTATCTAAGATTCTACTAGGCTGACTAGTAATAAAGCTGTCAATTATATTTAAGTTAGCTAAAACCTCCCATAATACTATGAAAAGAATAATAATAGCAATTTGAGTAAATAAAACAGAAAACTTATTTATTTTTATTTTTCTTAAGTATTTTTTTCTATCTGCTGATAACCCTGTATTATCTTGCATCTACATCAAGCTCCTTCCATAAGCTGTCAAAATATTGACTAAACTTTGGACTTTTTCGGCAGTTAATTGGTGTTCGATCCTGCATTTCAAAATCAATAGTATGAATATTTTTTATCTTAGCAGGTCTACTACTTAATACAATAACTTTATCTGACATACTGATACTTTCGGATATATCGTGAGTTACAATAAGTGCTGTTATATTTTCCTCTCTCAAGATTTTATAAATATCATTTGTTACCATCATTCTAGTTTGATAATCTAATGCAGAAAAAGCCTCATCTAATAATAGAATTTTAGGCTTTGTTGCAAGCATCCTAATCAAAGACGCTCTTTGTCTCATACCACCAGAAAGTTGAGTTGGATATTTATCTTTAAATTCATAAAGACCATATTTTTTGAGTAATTCTATAGCATATTCTTCATTTTCCTTAGTCTTGTTATGCCTTATTTCCAAGCCAAACATTACATTATTATAAATAGTTCTCCATTCAAGCAAAGTATCTTTTTGTAACATGTAACCTACCTTAGGAGATATTCCGGTTTTGAATTTCTCCATCTATGATTATATCTCCGGATGTTTTTTCATCGAGCCCTGAAATAATTGATAAAAGAGTTGATTTACCACATCCACTTGGACCAATGATACTAACAAATTCACCTTCGCATACAGTAAAACTTATATCGTCGATTGCATTAATTTCCCCATTTTTAGATTGATAAGTTTTCTTTATATTATTAATTTTTAAAATTTCTTTCATATTTGCCTCCTTATCAATATGCCTCAATTTAATATATTAAACATTATGTAAAATGGTGCAAATATATTGAAAAATATTAGGGAAAACCGGATTAAAATATCTTAGGATAAGGCATACAAAAAAAGAGAGCTTCTAATTTTAGAAGCTCTCTTGAATTATATTTATATTTATTTTTTTGATACAGTTTTCATTCTAATATCTTCACCAAAAAATCTACAAACGTTATAATATCCTACAAACCTAGAAAAGATTCTTTCTCCATAAGTATCGAATAAATAATTCATATTCATATTTGTAGAAATTATTGTTTTTTTCACTTTATTGTTATTATATAATAATCTAGCATTTATTATATTAAATAACTCAGCAATTTTAATTGAATTTAAAGATTCAGTACCTAAATCGTCAATTATTAATAAATCTACATTTATTATATTATCATAAACTTCCTTAAAATCAGACTTGCCAAATCTAAAATCTGCTAAATTATCTAACATAATTGGAGCTGTTTGATATAATACAGTTTTTTTCTTTAATAAAATTTCCTTAGCAATACAATTAGAAAGAAACGTTTTTCCAAGACCAGTACTACCACTAAATAATAAATTTTTTTCTTCAGGATTATCAAAATTTTCAACAAAATTTAAAGCTATATTTTTAATATTTAATATATTTTGTCTTGGAGAAATGCTAGCATTATATTTTTCCTTATCTATTTTATCAGAATATAAATCTAAATTAAAATTATCGAAATTTTCTTTTTCTAGATTTCCAATATTAGATTTATTAAATTGAATATCAAAAATCTTTTGTTTCATACAATTACAAAGTTCAGTTTTTTGATTATCCAAAGTTACAAAACCTGTATCATGGCAAATGTTACATTCATAAGCAGGTTCCATAGCATCTTTTGGAATCTTTTTTGATTTTAATAATTTTTCTTTTTTATTTTTTAATTCATTAAAATCCTTTTTTAATTTATCTACTAATTCTTGCTCATTGTTTAAAATTGCTTTAGAAATTGCCAATGCAGTAGAATTTAATTTTTCGTTTAATTCAGCTATTTCTGGATTTGAAGCATAAAAATCTTCTTTTGCTTTTTCAAAATTCATATCTGCTACTGTTTTTTTCTTTTCATATTCTTTTAATAAAATATTTAGTGTAGAATCACTCAAAATAAACCTCCAAATTAATTTTGATTATTTGCATATAAATTATCAAAATTGTCATATTTGCGTTGCTCAAAATTATTATATTTTTTAACTTGTTTTTCTAATTCTTTTTTATTTTTCGTTTGATTTTTATATTGCACTAAAAAGTTTTGAACATCATCAGGAGTTCTTAGGTTTCTATCATTCCAATCAGATATTATTTTATCTATATAATCAAAAGAAAAATTAGTTTTAGAAGTTGTCTTCCTTAATGCAATTTCTATGATATCAAAAGAATAAGAAAAATCAACTACCCATTTTTCAACATAAGATTTTTCATATTCAGTAAGAGGTCTAGTAAGTCCGAGTTTTTTTTGTACAGCTTTTTCAATTTTTTGTAATGTTTCTTGTTTTTGAAAATAAACTTCTAGATCACTAAAAGTCTTTACATTATTTTTAGACCAAGCTTCAGCAACAACTTGTACATAATTTCTATGAAGAGCTGAACGTTTAAAGCAATAATTAAATAAAGCGATCATAACTTGTTCGTCAAAACCATATTTATTAAACCACATATCGATATCTGCATACCAAGATGGAGACATAATTCCTTGAAAGAACGAATTATTAATGGTTTCAATAGAACTTGCTCTATGTTTATTTTTCTCATTTTTTTCAATATCTTCAATAGAAAGAGAAACTTTTGGTTTATATAACTTATGAAGCTCTATTTCTTGAAGATTATTTATTATATAACCAGTGCCTTTTTTAGTTATAACACCGATTTCTTCCCAATATTTAATAGCATCCTGAATAGTAGGGAGTGGGATAGCAAGTTTTTTTGACAAATCATTTAATTTGATGTCTTTATTGTACTTTGAAAGAAATAACATATACAAATAAACCTTAATGCAGTCCCCAGAAGATTGAGACAAATATTCTGAAAAGAAAATATCAGGTATTTTTGTAGTTGAAAACAATAATGCTTCGTCATTTTGCTCTAATTTCATAAAGTGACACCCCCATCCAAAAAAACTTACTTTTGTATGAGAAATTATATCATTATATGCCGAAAAAAACAAGATTATTTGTATAAATATATTTTTTGGGATAAGGCATACTTTAATAAATATGTTAAAACATAAATAATTTTTTCGTGATTAAAACCTACTATGCTAAACAAAAGAACAGGAAAGCATAAAATAATAAAAATAAATATTTTAATAAAGAGTGACGATATAAAAAAATTAATTATGCAAAAAACAAAAATGCACCAAACTACATTTAAAATAGCAGTAGAATAATCAATTATACCAAATAATTTAGCAGAAAAATCATAATTTTGAGGAATAATAAATTTCATAAAATACCTCCTTAAATAAAACTTAAATATTTAATAAAATAATTAAATAATTAAAATATTATTTAAAATTGCCTAGACCTTTAAAATAATAAGTATATCCTTGAAGATCCATACTAAGACCACCTAAAATCTCTTTCATAATACTGCTAGACTTTATTAATGCTAACAGAGATCCTAAAAATAATAATTTGGAGACTAAATCATTAGCACTATATTTAATAGAAAACATTATAATTAAAATCAAAGAAGAAAAAATTTCTAAAAGTAAAAGTGAAATAAAGCATTTAAGCCATGATTTGAAAATTCCCATACTTGCTGAATTAGATGCACAAAGAAAAGCAAAAGGGGAAAGCAAAACAAATACTTTAATTAAAATATATCTTACAGAATAAATAAATATTAAATTTAAAAATCCAATAGAAGAAATGGTTTTTATTACTCCGTCAATAGAAATTACAGAATTTTCTTCTCCATCAATTGTAATTATAGAATCTATAAACTCAGAAAGTTTTGTAAATGAAATTTCAGTATCTAAAAAATTACTACCAACATCTCGAATAGCAGTTGAGAAAAAATTATTTAAATTAATTATTTGTTCACAAAGAAAAAAACTACAATTCATACAAATACCAACAATAATAATTTTTAATATAAATTTATAAGGATGTTCTGCTTGACCAATTGAAAGATTAGATAAAAAATATCTAACAGCAAAAAATAAAATAAAACCTATAAGTAAGGCATTTGCAATAACGAGAATGCCAGATGCAGAACTTGTTCCAAGTAATTTTTCAAAATAACTTGAATTTATAATTTTATTATCTATAAAAGAAATATTATCTAATGCAGAATAAACAGAATTATCTATCGAAGAAAATAGTTTAGAAAAAAGTTCTGTAATAGCAGAAATAATGTTATTAACGATAGAACCCAATATGAAAACCTCCTAAATTATCCAATAAGAGATTTGATCAAAGAGATAATCAAATCTAATGTAAGAATAAAAGCATAAGAAACAATAGAAGTTCTAATTAATTTTTTACCAGTTCTAATTCTTTCCTCGTCACCAAAACTAAACTTTTGCATTAAAAATCCAGAGCCTATTGCAACTGCGGCAACTGGGGTAGCAATAGCAACAATATAACTTTGAATATTTTCAAAAGCATCCATTATTTTTTTTACTAATTTTGGATAAGCAGCAAAAGAGAAAGAATAAAAAGAAAATAAAAATACAATAAAAATAAATAATGTAAATAAAAAATAGTATAAAAATTTTTTCAAATTAAAACCTCCTATTAAAAATATTTATAAAATTAATTATATAAATTAGATAAATAATAAATATTTATCTTAATATATAAGTAGACAATATTTCTATTACATATCTTTATCAATAATAAAATATGGAATTAAATTTAATTTTCTTGGAGAAAGAATATTTGAACCAGTAGATAAAAACGAAAGGCAAGAAAAAGTATTTAATTTTTGAGTGAAAAAATTAGTATCAAAAATAAAATCAAATTGAGTATAAGTATTAACGCTTTCTGAAAAATTAGGTTTATCAAAACTAAAAATATTAGATAAATATGAATCTTTTCGATATTTAGAACTTTCAGAAACACTTTGAGAATATTTTGTTTTATCTTCTTTACCTAGTTGTTTTTGAGCATCTTCAATTGTAAAAGTATCATCAGTCCTAAACCAGAATTTATTTATAAGATTTTGAATAATAACTTTTACAGTATATTGATTATTTATTGCATTAAGCAAAGAAGTATAACTTTGAGTTGCAACAATATTAATACATTTTGCCTCCCTTGATTGAGCAAAAAAATTTGCATCAGTATCAGTGATATATTCGTGATACTCGTCACTAATAAAACAAACACTTCGCATATTAGTTAGATTTTTTGCAAGTCTCGACATTACCTCAGATTGAAAATCTAATTTTAAATATGCTGCAATTATTTTTGATAAATTATTGTACTCAGAAATGTTCATATTTAAAACAACAATTTTTCCATTACTTACAGCATCTTCAAAACCGAAAAAATTAAGCTCAGATTGTTTAGGCGAAAATACCTTTAAAATATCATAGTCAGAAATAAAAGCGCCTGTAATTCTAGTTATTTCAGATTTTAAAATTGCAGAAGTTCTTGTATCTAAGGAATTAAATTCTTTTTCAAAAAACTCAATAGAAGATAAAAGAGAATGAATTTCCTCAGAAGAAAATTTGCCTTCTAAAAATTTATTTCTAAGCAGGGATATTTTATCATTATAATAATCAGGAATAGTGACTAATTTATGAAGCTCAGAAAAAGTAACATATCCGTTATTATATAATCGACAAAATTTAATACATTCGGTCAAGACCTGCTCTGCTTTATCCAGCCAATAGCTCTCGCTATTATTTTTTGAAAAAAGTGTTAAAATAGTTTTTAGTCTATTTGCTAAAACAGCAGGTTTTAAATTTGGTTTATCTAACGGATTATATTTCACATCTCCACCAAGTTCAATAACGATTAAATCATCATCTCTTCCATAATAATTTGCATATTTTTTAACTTGAGAATAATAATTTCCTTTTACATCTAAAATAAGCATTCCTAATTTTTTTGAAGCATCATTGCATCTATATTTAATAAGTTCACGAGTAAAAGGATACATCACAGAGCTAGTCTTTCCAGAGCCAATAGTTCCTGTAATTAAGAAATTTTGATAAAGACCAGATTCAGGGATAATTATATTTTCACAAGAATTATGAACTGTTAGATATAAATCAGATGAAGTTTTTAAATTAGAATTTTTTTTATAAACTTTCTTTTTTGAAAAAATAGATGAATAAATAAGATTTATATAAATTAAAGAAGAAATAATTGCAATTGGAATATATATAAGCTTTATATAAAACCATGCATCTGGATATTTTTCACAAATATTAAAAGGATGAACTGCAAAAGAAATCATAACTGTATCTGCAGCAAATATATCATAAAAAAGAAAGAAGTAGAAAAATGAAAATAACAATAAAAATGCAATACTAAAAAGCATTCTCCTTTTAAAAGTATTTACAAACATAAACAAAAAACCTCCGTAAACTATAAAATTATTTTTTAGGAAAATTAAGATTTGATTTGTGTAGGTTTTTAAATAATATACCGTCTAATAAAAGATATACCGAATAAAAAACAGTAAAAAGATTTATAATAAAAGATATGAAAAATAAAATTACTAAATTATCTACATCTATCACCACCTTCTAAAATATATAAAAATATTATCTACGGCAATATAATACAACAAAAAAATACTTTTGTCTATACATTTTTTAAAAAATATGTTAAAATATATATATCAAATTAATGAAAGGAGCATATAATATGGAAATAAAAAAAGATATGACTATTGGAGAACTTTTAGAAAAAGCACCAGAAAAAGCAGAAATACTTTTAAATGCAGGAATGCATTGCTTAGGATGTCCAGCATCACAAGCAGAAACATTAGAAGAAGCTTGTGAAGTTCACGGAATAGATGTAGAAGAAATATTAAAAGAACTAAACAAATAATTCTAAAAAGCCGTGAATAGTAACCAAAAAAATTAACAAAAATATGGAAAATTTCAAAAAAACGTTGACATTTACCAAAAATTGTAGTAATATATATAAGCGGTTATTTTTCCGCAAGTGGTTATGGGCTATTAGCTCAGGTGGTAGAGCACTTGACTTTTAATCAAGTTGTCCCGCGTTCGAGTCGCGGATAGCTCACCAAAGGCCCGTTGGTCAAGCGGTTAAGACATCGCCCTTTCACGGCGGAGACATGGGTTCGATTCCCGTACGGGTCACCAAACGTGCCACTTTAGCTCAGTTGGTAGAGCAACGCACTTGTAATGCGTAGGTCATCCGTTCGAATCGGATAAGTGGCTCCATTAAACACTTCTTAACTTGTTATAGAACTTGTTATGAGGTGTTATTTTTTTAGGAGGTTATATATGCAAAAAATTGCAATAGTTACAGGTGCATCAAGGGGAATAGGAAAAGAATGTGCAAAGATGCTTGCAAGAAATGGTATAAAAGTAATTGCAAACTACAATAAATCTGAAAAAGAAGCTCAAAAATTAAAAGAAGAATTACTAAAAGAAAATATAGATATAGAGATATATAGAGCAAATATAGCAGAAAAAACAGAAATAAAAAATATGGTGCAAGATGTACTAAAAAAATATGGGCATATAGATATATTAGTAAATAATGCTGGAATATCACAGATAAAATTATTTACAGATATAACAGATGAAGACTGGGAAAATATGATACAAACAAATTTAAGCTCAGTATTTTATATGACAAGAGAAGTACTTCCTAATATGATACATAATAAAAGAGGATGCATTATAAATATAAGTTCAGTATGGGGACTAGTTCGGAGGAGCTTGTGAAGTACATTATTCAGCAGCAAAAGCAGGAATAATTGGTATGACAAAGGCATTAGCAAAAGAAGTAGGACCTTCCAATATAAGAGTAAATGCAATTGCACCAGGAGCTATTGATACTGATATGAATAAAGACTTAACAAAAAAAGAAATAGAAGAATTAGAAGAAGAAATACCATTAGGAAGAATGGGAAAACCAGAAGACATAGCAAATTGTGTGAAATGGCTTACAGAAAATGAGTATATTACAGGACAAATAATTACAATAGATCGGTGGATGGATAAGCTAAAAAAAGAGCATTTTTAAAATGCTCTTTTTTGTGGAATAGGAAAAATCACAGATTTTGACTATTCCAGAACAGAAGAAAAAGAACACAAGAATAAACCTTA
>CANRFH010000018.1 GCA_947629835.1 uncultured Clostridia bacterium
TCAAATATAAAGAGAGAAAGAGCTTAGACAACAATTATATTGTTTAAGCTCTTTTTAAAAAAGTGTCCGGATGTCAGAACTCTCCCAAAGAAAAATCAAAAAACAAAATTTAAAAAAGGAAGGAAGAATGTTTATGACAAACAATGAAGTAATGAATCCAACAAATGATTACATCTTTAAGAGAATATTTGGGAAGGAGGGGAATGAAGAAATAACCAAAGGGCTAATAAGTGCAATAATAGGAAAAGAGATAAAAAAAATAGAACTAAATGAAAGTAGAATTCTAGAAAAAGATTTAAGAGATGATAAAGTAGGAATATTAGATGTAAGAGCAAGACTAGATGATGAAACAATAGTAAATATCGAGATGCAAATAGTGCAAAATAGTAATATAGAAAAGAGAATATTATTTTATTGGGGTAAGTTATATTATTCACAAATAAGAGAAGGAGAGAACTATAACAAACTAAATAAAACAATAGTAATACTAATAGCAGATTTTGAATTAGATAATTTAAAAGGAATAGAAAAGTATCATACTAAATGGCAGATAAGAGAGGAAGAATATAGCAAAAAGATATTGACAGATGTTTTGGAAATCGATATAATTGAGCTAGAAAAGTTAACGAAACAGTTAAGAAACAACGAGATAGATAAAAAGGATAAAGCAATGCTATGGTCACTATTCATAAAGAATCCAGAAAGAATGGGGGAAAAAGAGATGAGTGAGAATGAAGACATCAAGAGAGCAAAAGAGGAGCTAGAGAAGATACAAGCAGATGAAAGAGAGCAAGAACTAGCAGATTTAAGAATGAAGCATATAAGAGATATACAATCAGTAGAAGAATATGGATATCTTAAAGGCAAAGAAGAAAATCAAAAGCAAGTTATATTAAATATGTATAAAAAGAATATGTCGATTGAAGATATTTGTGATATAGCAGAATTAAGTAAAGAAGAAGTAGAAAGAATTATAAAAGAAAATAGAAAATAATAATAGTGTAGAATTGTTATTATATGAATGAAAAGAGTTGAAATAAATCATAAAGTAAAAGTGCTCTGAAAAAGAGCACTTTTACTATTTTTTACCCTTAAATTTAACTCCGCATTTCTTTTTTAAGAATTTAGAAAAATCTTCAGAAGTACCTATGGAAAATGTGTTTTTTGAGATTAAAAATGCATTTTCTCTTGTTACATATAAATAAAAATAATTATCAGTTTCATAGATTTTTTTTAGCATAAAATATCTATACATAAAAGAACCGTTATTATTTTTTACTTCAAAATTTTTATCATAAAAACTAAATGTATTGGAGTTATTAGTAGAAATTTTATCGCTTTTTAATTCTTTATCAACAACTTTTTTAGGACGTAATAACCTATAAGCTATGAATCCAACTAAAATCATAGTTACTATAACTCCTTGGATTCTATTTTTAGATGCAAATGCAAGATATATACAAAGCAGTAAAATCATTGACCAAACTACTGTATATAGCGTATATCTAAAATTAAATTTTTTATTATGAAATTCTAAAAATTCAAAATAAGTTTCTTTGTTATAAGTTGTTTTATTTTCAAATAATTTTTCCAAAATTATCCCTCCAATTACAAAGCTATTTTACCACTAAACTTTACAAAAATCAATAAAAGTAGTATACTTAATAAATATTATTCTTAAAAAGGAATGAAAATAAATGAATGATGAATTAATGAAACTTGCAAAAGAAACAGAAAATGATATTTCTGAAATAATCAAAAAAATAGACGAAGACTGCATATATAATAGCAAAAAAGTAATAGATGCATTTCACAAGAATAACTTATCAGACATGCATTTCAACGGAAGTACAGGATATGGGCATAATGATCAAGGAAGAGACGTTATTGAGAAAATCTTTGCAGAAATATTAGGTGCAGAAGATAGCTTAGTTAGAAGTCAGTTTATATCTGGGACACATGCACTTTCAGTTTCTCTATTTGGGCTTTTAAGACCAGGAGACAAAATGCTTGCAATATCTCGGAAAGCCTTATGATACTTTGGATGAGGTAATAGGAATAAGAGAAAATCAAAGTTCACTTAAAGCTTATGGTATAGAATATGAAGAAATTGATTTAGTAGATAATGAATTTGATAAAGAAAAGATAATAGATACTTTGAAAAATGAAAAAATCAAATTAATACATATACAAAGATCAAAAGGATATTCATTAAGAGAAAGTTTGAAAATAGGAAGTCTAAAAAATATAATAAGTGAAATACGAAAAGTAGATAAAGAAGTAATCATATTTGTAGATAACTGCTACTCAGAATTTGTAGAGAGACTTTCACCACTTGAAGTTGGTGCAGATATAATAGTTCGGATCTTTAATAAAAAACTTAGGTGGAGGAATTGCATCAAATGGAGCTTATGTTGCAGGGAAAGAAAGCTATGTAGAACTTATTGCAGAAAGACTTAATTCACCAGGACAAGGAAAAGAAGTTGGACCAAGTTTAGGTGCAAATAAAGAATTTTTAAGGGGAATATACCTAGCACCTAGTGTTGTTGCAAGTAGTCTTAAAACAGCAGTATTCGCAAGTAGAATACTTGAAAAACTAGGATACAAAGTATCTCCTAAATATGATGAAAAAAGAGCAGATATTGTTCAAACTATAAAATTTAATGACCAAGAAAAAATGATAAAATTCTGTCAAGGAATACAAATGGGATCTGCAATAGACTCAGGATTTCTTCCAGAACCTTGTGATATGCCAGGTTATGACGATAAAATAATAATGGCAAGTCGGAAGCTTTGTTCAAGGTTCGTCTATCGAATTATCTTGTGATGGACCATTAAGAAGTCCTTATGTTGCATTTCTACAAGGTGGCCTAACCTATGAATATGGAAAAATAGGAATACTTACGGCTATAGAAAATATGAAAAATTAGTTTACATATTTTGAATATTGTGGTAAAATATTATACGAAAATATTAAATTTATTTTTAAAATCAAATTGTATTTTTTGAAAGGAAGTAAATATGAGTAGATTAAAATATTTTGGAATGTGGTTATTAATAATAATAGCATTTTATCTTTTCTCAACTGGTATAACATATTTGTATATGCATGGTGACGAGGTAAGAGGAACTATATATAATATGATACATCATGAACAAGTTGTAGAAAATAAATAAATATTTTTTCTTTGTTTATAAAAAGCAAAAATCACATCAAACTTGTATTGACACAAACGAAAAAAATAGATATAATTATTAGGTTAAAACATATTTTAGAGAGGATTGAATTTAAGTTATGACTATGAAAATTGAAAAAACAGAAAAAGCAAATGAATTAAAACTAAGCTTTGAAATAGAAGCTAAAAAATTTGATGAAGCAATAAACAAGGTATATGAAAAAAGTGCTAAATATTTTAATATACCTGGATTTAGAAAAGGAAAAGCACCTATGGCAATAGTAGAAAAACAATATGGAGATGAGATATTTTACGAGGATGCTTTTAATGAACTAGTTCCAGAGATTTATGAAAAGGAATTAAAAGAAAATAATATAGAAGCAGTAAATAAACCAGATATAGATGTAGAGCAAATAGGTAAAGGAAAAGATTTAAAATTTACAGCTATCGTTCAAATAAAACCAGAAGTAAAACTTGGAAAATACAAAGGTATACAAATCAAAAAAATCGAGTATAATGTATCTGATGATGATGTAGAGCATGAACTTCGGACACATGGCTGAAAGAAATGCAAGAATGGTAGCTATAGAAGATAGACCAGTAGAAAAAGGAGATATTACTATTATCGACTTTGAAGGCTCTGTTGACGGAGTAAAATTTGAAGGTGGAAAAGCAGAAGGACATGAACTAGAAATAGGAAGCGGAAGCTTTATACCAGGATTTGAAGATCAAATCATAGGAATGAAAATTGAAGAAGAAAAAGATATAAAAGTAAAATTCCCAGATGATTATTTCTCAGAAGATTTAAAGGGAAAAGATGCTGTATTTAAAGTAAAATTACACGAAATTAAGAAAAAAGAATTACCAGAAATAAATGACGAATTTGCAAAAGATGCGAGTGAATTTGAAACATTAGAAGAATTAAAGAATAGTATAAAAGAAAAACTAGAAGAAGAAAACAAATCAAGAGCAAAATACGAGACAGAAGAAGAAGCTATCAAAGCAGTTTGCAAAGATGCAGAAGTAGATATTCCATCAGGAATGATTGAAACAGAATTAGACAATATGGTAAAAGAAGTAGAAACAAGACTTAGCTATCAAGGAATGAATATTGAAAGCTACTTGCAAATGATTAACAAAACAATGGAAGAATTTAGAAAAGAAGGCGAAGAACAAGCAAAAACTGCTGTAAAGACAAGACTTGTTTTAGAGCAGGTTGTAAAGGACGAAAAGATCGAGCCAGACGAAAAGAAGATAGATGAAAAGATAGAAGAAATGGCAAAAATGTATGGCAAGAAGAAAGAAGAACTAAAAGAAAATGAACACTTTGTAGATTACGTAAAGGGTGCATTAGAGCAAGAAGAAGCAATAGCATTTATCGTAGACAATGCGAAAATAAAATAATTTGTAGTAAACAAATCAAAAACGACATAATACGAAGTTTTCATTTGTTTAAAAGGAGGAAAGTCAAATGATAAACAATAGTTTAGTACCTTATGTTATAGAGCAAACTAATAAAGGGGAAAGATCTTATGATATATTCTCAAGACTATTAAAAGATAGAATAATATTCTTAGGAGAGCAAGTAGATAGTACATCAGCAGGACTTGTTGTAGCACAACTACTATTCCTAGAATCAGAGGATCCAGATAGAGAAGTATCACTTTATATAAATAGCCCAGGTGGATCAATCACAGACGGAATGGCAATATATGATACAATAAATTATATAAAATGCCCAGTTTCTACAATATGTGTAGGAATGGCAGCAAGTATGGGAGCTGTGCTTTTAGCATCAGGAACAAAGGGAAAAAGATTTGCAACTCCTAATTCAGAAATATTGATACATCAACCATTGATTTCAGGAGGACTTTCTGGTCAAACAACAGAAATAAAGATACATGCAGACCATATGGTTAGAACTCGTGAGAAGTTAAATAAAATATTAAGCGAAAGAACAGGTCAACCATTGGAAATAATTAATAGAGACACAGAAAGAGATAATTATATGACGGCTGAAGAAGCTTTGAAATATGGTTTGATAGATGGAATACTAGATAAAAGAGCTTAAAACTAAAAAGGCTGTCCTAAGAATAAAAATTAAAAATTGAATTTTAGGATAGTCTTTTAATTTTTATAATTTGAGGAGGATATATGACTAAAAAGGATAATGATAACTTAGGTCCAAGAGATGTAAAATGCTCATTTTGTGGTAAAACCCAAGATAATGTAAAAAAGATAGTAGCAGGCCCAGGTGTATATATATGTGATGAATGTATAGGAATTTGTAAAACTATAATAGAAGAAGATTCTTATGAAGATGAGGATATACAATATACATTAGGAGAGAATGAGGAATTACCAAATCCAGAACAAATAAAAAAAGTATTAGATGAATATGTAATAGGCCAAGAATCAGCTAAAAAGACACTATCAGTAGCAGTATATAATCATTATAAAAGAATTAATAATGAAGAAGAAGCAAATGATGTAGAGATACAAAAAAGCAATGTACTTTTACTTGGACCAACTGGTTCGGGAAAAACACTTCTTGCGCAGACACTTGCAAAAATTTTAAAAGTACCATTTTGTATAGCAGATGCAACAACACTTACAGAGGCAGGATATGTAGGAGAAGATGTTGAAAATATTTTATTAAAATTGATTCAAGCAGCAGATTATGATATAGAGCTTGCAGAAAGAGGAATTGTATATATTGACGAAATAGATAAGATTACAAGAAAGTCTGAAAACCCTTCAATTACAAGAGATGTAAGTGGAGAAGGCGTACAACAAGCTCTACTTAAAATAATAGAAGGAACTGTTGCATCAGTTCCACCACAAGGTGGAAGAAAACATCCACATCAAGAACTTTTACAAATAAATACATCAAATATACTTTTCATTTGTGGAGGAGCTTTTGAAGGATTAGATAAGATAATTAATGAAAGAGTTGGAAAAAAAGCAATAGGATTTTCTGCAAAAATAGAAAGTAAAAAAGAAATTGACAAATACAAAGTATATGAGCAATTATTACCACAAGATTTATTGAAATTTGGCTTAATTCCTGAGTTTGTAGGAAGACTTCCAATAGTGACAACATTAAGAGAATTAGACAAAGATGCATTAATTAAAATTTTAACTGAACCTAAAAATGCATTAGTAAAACAATATAAAAAGCTATTAGAATTTGACGGAGTAGAACTAGAATTTGAACCAGATGCAATAGAGGCAATAGTAAGTAAAGCCATAGAAAGAAATACAGGTGCAAGAGGTTTACGTTCTATTATAGAAGAGATAATGAGAGATATAATGTTTGATATACCATCAAATCCTAAGATAGAAAAATGTATTATTACTAAGGAAACTGTATTAGAAAATAAAGAACCAAAACTTGTAATTAACGAAGAAAGAACAGTAGCAAAAAAGATGCCAAAGAAAAAGAAAGTTATTAAAACAAATAAAAAACAAAGCGAAACAGCTTAAAAAAGGGGAAAAGATATGTATAAAAAAGTTGAATTACCAAATGGATTTGCAGGAAAAGAGTTAGAGATAAGAAATTTCTGGAAAGAAAATGATATTATAAAAAAGAATTTTAAAGCAAATGAAGGACAAAGATATTTTACCTTTTATGATGGACCACCAACAGCAAATGGAAAACCACACGTAGGTCACATCCTAACAAGGGTAATGAAAGACATTATACCTAGATACAAAGTTATGCAAGGATATCAAGTTATAAGAAAAGCTGGATGGGATACACATGGTCTTCCAGTAGAGCTTGAAATAGAGAAAAAACTTGGAATATCTGGAAAAGCACAAATTGAAGAATACGGAATAGAGAAATTCATAAAAGATTGTAAACAAAGTGTGTTTAACTATGTATCAATGTGGGAAGACATGACAGACCAAATAGGCTATTGGGTAGACATGGAAAATCCATATGTAACTTATCATAATGAATATATAGAATCAGTATGGTGGGCACTAAAACAAATGTGGGATAAAGGCCTATTATATAAAGGACACAAAGTAATGCCATATTGTCCTAGATGCGGAACTGCCTTATCTTCACATGAAGTTGCACAAGGATATAAAGATGTAAACGACTTAACTTGTATTGCAAAATTTGAAGTAGAAGGAAAGAAGGATACATATATTTTAGCTTGGACAACAACACCTTGGACACTTCCATCAAATCTTGCACTATGTATAAATAAAGCATACACTTATGTAGAAGCAAGGGTAACTGAAACAGATAATGAATGTGCAAATCCTAATGAAACATATATACTTGCAAAAGATTTATGTGAAAGCATTTTAGGAGAGCATTATGAAATTATAAGAGAGTTTAAAGGTGAAGAGCTTTTAGGAACAAAATATAAACAGTTGATGCCATTTGGAAAAGTTGAAGGAAAAGCATTTGTTGTTATTCATGGAGACTATGTAAGTCTAGAAGAAGGAACAGGAATAGTTCATATAGCACCAGCTTATGGTGAAGATGATAGCCTTGTTTCAAAACAAAATGGAATAACTTTCATAAATTTAGTAGATAAAGAAGGAAAATTTGTAGAAGAAGTTACACCTTGGGCAGGAAAATTTGTTAAAAAATGTGATGAAAGCATAGTAAATTATCTAAAAGAAAATAATAAGTTATTCAAAGCATCAAGACATATGCACTCATATCCACACTGTTGGAGATGTGATACACCACTTCTATATTATCCAAAGGAAAGTTGGTTTGTTGCAATGTCTACTTTAAGGGATAAACTAGTAGATAACAACAATAAAATTCATTGGTATCCAGATACAATTAGAACAGGAAGATTTGGAAAATTCGTAGAAAATGTAATTGACTGGGGAATCTCAAGAGACAGATATTGGGGAACACCACTTCCAATTTGGACTTGTGAATGTGGTCATACAGAATGTATAGGAAGTATAGAAGAATTAAAGGAAAAAGGAATTGATGTACCAGAAGATATTGAACTTCACAAACCATATATAGATGAAGTACATTTAAAATGTCCAAAATGCGGAAAAGAAATGATAAGAGAAAGAGAAGTAATAGACTGCTGGTTTGATTCAGGATCAATGCCTTTTGCACAGCTACATTATCCTTTTGAAAATAAAGAATTATTTGAAAAGAATTATCCAGCTCAATTTATATCAGAAGCAGTTGACCAAACGAGAGGATGGTTCTATACATTACTTGCAATATCAACAGCAATATTTGATAAAGCATCATTTGAAAACTGTATTGTTTTAGGACATGTCCTAGATAAAAAGGGTTTAAAGATGTCTAAATCAAAAGGAAATGTTGTAGATCCATTTGAAGTTATGAATAAAGAAGGAGCAGATGCAACAAGATGGCATTTCTATACATCAAGTAGCCCTTGGCTTCCAACAAGATTTTCTGTAGAAGACGTAGGAGATACATCAAGAAGATTCTTAGGAACTTTATGGAATGTATACTCTTTCTATGTACTATATGCAAATATAGACAACATAGATCCATTAAAATATGAAAACTTTGTATCAAGCAATGTAATGGATAAATGGATAAATTCAAAATTAAATACTTTGATAAAAGAAGTAGCAGAAGGATTAGATAATTATGATATAACAGGTTCTGCTTTAAAAATAGAGGAATTTGTAGATGAATTATCTAACTGGTATGTAAGACGTAATAGAAGCAGATTCTGGGGAAATAAATTGACAGATGATAAATTAGGAGCATTTGTTACTTTATATAGAGTACTTGTTACTTTATCAAAAGTTATAGCACCATTTGTACCATTCATTGCAGAAGAGATTTATCAAAACTTAGTAAGAAGTTTAGATGAATATGCAATAGAAAGTGTTCATTTATGCAAATGGCCAGAAGTAGATGAAAAAGCTATTGATAAAGCATTAGAAGCTGAAATGGATTTAGCATATACATTAGTAAACTTAGGAAGAAGTGCAAGAAATACAGCAAACATCAAGAACAGACAACCACTTTCAGAGATGCTTGTATCAGTTAAAGATCTACCAGATTACTATGGAGATATAATAAAGGATGAGCTAAATATAAAGAAAGTAGAGCTTGGAGCAGATATTTCTAAATATGTTAATTTTGAAATATTACCAAACCTTCCTGTACTTGGAAAGACTTATGGAAAGCTAATACCTAAGATTAAACAAGAGATTGCAAAGTTTGACCAGATGGCACTTGCAAGTAAAGTTCAAAGTGGTAAAAGCGAAGTTATAGAAGTAGAAGGACAAAAAATAGAATTAAATCAAGATAATCTACTTGTAACAATGCAAGGTAAAGAAGGATTTGCATACGCAGGAAATGGAATAATAGGAGTAGTCCTAGATACAAATATTACAGAAGAATTAAAAACAGAAGGATATGTAAGAGAGATTATTTCAAAAGTACAAAATTTAAGAAAAGAGCGCGGATTTGAGGTACTAGATAGAATATATCTATATATATCTGGAAATCCAATGTTAGAAAAAATTGTACAAGAAAATGAGGAGCTTATCAAAAAAGAGACTTTAACTATAGATTTAATTATTAGAGATTCTCAAGAGCATTGTACAGAATGCAACGTCAATGGAGAAACCTTAAAAATAGGTGTAGAAGTTGCAAAATAAAATATAATTTATGGATACCTTTAAAAGGTATCCTATTTTATATAAAGACAATAATATTTATTTTTCAAGATGCTTGTCGTTTGCAGCCTACAAATTGAAATTTTAATAAAGTAGGCTGCAAAAGTCGCCCTTCGCCTATTAAAATAGGCTTCGGCCCGCCGCTAGACGCATCTTTTAAATAAATATTATTGTCTTTGATATTTATAACTTGCTTTTTATAGAAACACATTGTATAATACCTAGTAGGAGGAAAAAATATGCAGTTTGAAGAAGTCGAAAAAAATATAGGCTATACCTTCCAAGACAAAAATCTACTAAGAACAGCTTTAACTCATACATCGTATGCAAATGTAAATGGAGTAGAGAGTAATGAGAAACTTGAATATTTGGGAGATAGTATATTAGAGTTTATAACTAGCAAGTATTTATATAGTAATTATAGATATTTAAAAGAAGGTGAAATGACAAAGGTTAGAGCAACTGTTGTATGTGAAGAAAGTCTATATACTATTGCAACAAATCTACATTTTGATAAATTCTTAATTGTTGGAAAAGGTGAGCAAACAGAAGAAGGAGTAAGAAATAAAGCAATATTAGCAGATAGTGTAGAAGCAGTAATTGCAGCTATATATCTAGACAGCAACCTAGAAAATGTAGAGCAGTTCATAATATCAAATCTTAAAGAGGCGATAGAATTTGCAAGCCATAATGTTGGAATAAAAGACTATAAAACTGCACTTCAAGAAAAACTTCAAATACATGGAAATGTTAAAATTGAATATAAAATAGTATCTGAAAATGGACCAGACCATAATAAAAATTTTGTAACAGAAGTATTTTGTAATGGAAAAAAACTTGCAATTGGAAGTCGGAAGCAGTAAGAAAAATGCAGAAATGCAGGCAGCAAAAGAAGCATTAGAAATAATAGAAAAGAAAGGATAGTTGAAATTTATGAAAGCAGGAAGCGAAATATTTATAGGTAGTATTACTGGATTAACAAAAGAAAATATAATCAAGCTTTTAGAAGAAACAAATAGAGATATCTTACATAAAAGATTTGATAAAATAAAACTTTCTATTGCACCAAATGCAGTTGATAAAGAATTAGTTAAAATGCTAAAAAAATACAATGTATCTACAATAGAACTTGAAGCACAGTCTACAAATGATTATATATTAAACAGGTGTGGATATAAATATAATAGAGTAGATATAAAAAAGAGCGCAAAGTTAGTAAAAAGAAGAGGATATAATCTATCTTTTCAAGTAGGAGTTGGACTTCCAGATAGCACTAAGTTTGATGAATTAAACACAGCAAGAGAACTTTCAAAGCTAAGACCTAACAGAATAAGAATATATCCAATGGTGGTTATGAAAAATACTCAATTGGAGAAGGAATTTAAGGAAGGAACGTATGAACCTTTAACGGTAAATCAAGCAGTAGAAAGATGCAAAGAAGTTGTATATGAGTTTAATAGAAGACATATAAAACAAATCAGTATAGTAAAACAAAATGAGTTAAATAAATCAAAGGAAACAGAAATAATCGCTGGTCCATATCACGAAGAATTTGGACAACTTGTAACAGATAGTATATGGTATGATAGTATAGTTGATAAAATTAAAAAATTCAATGTAAAGGTAAGAAAAGTAAAAATAGAGGTAAATCCAAAGGAATTACCAAATATAACTGGATATAAAAAGGAAAATGCAGAAAAATTAAAAGAACTATATGATGTTGAAATAAAAGTTGAGGGAAATCCAGATATAAAGATTGGAAAATCGAAAATGAGTGTAGAAGAAGTATATAGCAATTAAGCATAAAAGTGCCTATGTTTGTAAATAATACAAATATAGGTATTTTTGTGCCTAATTGGAGGCTATATGAAATTTCTAAAAGAAACTTTAATCACTGTGGCAGGTTGCGCTTTTATGGCAGCTGGAATAACTTTATTTTTACTTCCAAACCAACTATCTTCAGGAGGATTTAACGGAATTGCCACGATTTTATATTATTTATTTGGAGCAAAGATTGGTACAACTACACTTATTTTAAACATTCCTTTATTTATCATTGCATATATAAAAATGGGAAAAGGTTTCTTTGTAAGAGCAATCGTTCGGAACAGTAGCTTTTTCACTTCTTTTGAATGCTTTTGAAGTTATGTTTGAAGACATTACAGTTGTAACAGACGATAAGCTTTTAGCAAGTATTTACGGAGGACTCTTAGTAGGTATAGGAACAGCAATAGTACTTAGAAATAATGCATCAACTGGGGGAACAGATTTACTTAGCAATATTTTGTCAAAGTATTTTCCAACCTTCAAAACAGGAAGCTTAATTGTCTTTTTAGATACTATTATAGTTGGGGCAAATATGATAGCTTTAAAACAAATCGAGATAGGTTTGTACTCTGCAATTGCAATATATATTGATGGTAAAATAATTGAGATAATAGCAGAAGGAACAAATTATACTAAAATGATTTTTATAGTATCAGATAAATATGAAGAAATTGCAAATTCAATAAGTGAACAGCTAAAAAGAGGAAGTACAGCAATATATGCAACAGGAATGTATAGAAAAGAGGAAAAGAAAATTTTATGGTGTGTAGCTTCTAGAAATCAAATTGTGAGAATAAGGCAAATAGCAAAGTCGATTGATAAAAACTCATTTATGACAATATTTAATGCAAGGGAGGCTTATGGGTTAGGGTTTAAATAATAAAATAAAATTTAAGTTGTAATTAATTCTTAAAACTTACCTTAAAGCTATTGAAAAAATATTACAAATGTAATATAATTGTAATAGTTTTGTAATATTAGAATAAAGGAGTTTGGCAAAGATGTTTTCTTTTGGACAGGATATAGGTATAGATTTAGGAACTGCAACAGTTTTAGCTTTTGTAAAAGGAAGAGGAATAGTTTTAAGAGAACCATCAGTTGTTGCTGTGGATAATTCAACAGGAGATGTTCTTGCAGTTGGACAAGAGGCAAGAAGAATGCTTGGTAGAACACCTGGAAGTATAGTCGCTACAAGACCATTGAAAGATGGGGTTATTTCAGACTACACAGTAACAGAAAAGATGTTAAGATATTTTATAAATAAAATATGTGGAAGAACTATATTCTCACCTAGAATAATGATTTGTATACCTTCTCAGGTTACAGAAGTAGAGAAAAAAGCGGTAATAGATGCAGCAGCACAAGCAGGAGCAAAAAAAGTATATTTGATAGAAGAACCAATTGCAGCAGCTATACGGTGCTGGAATAGATATATCAAAACCACAAGGAAATATGGTAGTAGATATAGGTGGAGGAACAACAGATGTTGCCGTAATTTCACTTGGGGGATCTGTCGTAAGTACATCTTTAAAAGTTGCAGGAGATAAATTCGATGAAGCAGTAGTAAAATATATCAAAAGAAAACACAATGTAATAATAGGAGAAAGAACAGCAGAAGATTTAAAAATAAATATTGGATGTGTATATCCAAAAATACAAGACGTAGAAATGGATATAAGAGGAAGAGATTTAGGCACCGGACTTCCAAAGACAATAACAATCCATTCTAGCGAAATGCTAGAAGCTTTAATAGAACCAGCAATGATGGTGGTTGATGCAGTACATTCAGTACTTGAAAAAACTCCACCAGAGCTAATAGCTGATATTAGTAATAAGGGTATATATATGACAGGAGGAGGAAGCTTAGTAGATGGTTTAGATAAACTTTTGCAAGAGAAAACCGGAATAAATGTTATGATAGCTAACGATGCTGTGTCATGTGTAGCCCTTGGAACTGGTAAAGCATTAGATAATTTAGACGTCTTAGATAAAAGAAAAAGGAAATAATTAATATGGAAAAAACAGTCGCAATATATACACTTCGGTTGTAAAACAAATCAATATGAATCAAATGCAATGGCAAGTCAATTTGAAAAAAGTGGATATAAAATAGTGAAATTTGATGAAAAAGCAGATGTGTATATAGTAAATACCTGTACAGTAACAAATATTTCAGATAGGAAGTCAAGGCAAATATTAAGAAGAGCAAAACAAACAAACAAAAATCGGAATATTGGTCGTAACAGGTTGTTATGCACAAGTTGCAAAAGAAGAATTAAAAAAATATGAAGAAATAGACTTAATACTTGGAAATAATGAGAAAAAAGACATTGTAAAATATGTTGAAAATTACAAAAAAGAAGAAAAAGAGACTATAACAGATGTAATGCATCAAAAAGAATATGTAGAATTTGGCAATACTATTTATACTGAAAAAGCAAGAACAGTTATAAAAATACAAGATGGTTGCGATAGATTTTGCACATACTGCATAATTCCTTATGCAAGAGGACGAGTTAGAAGTAGAAAGATAGAAAACATAGAAGAAGAAATAAAAGAAGTCGCAAAATTAGGAATAAAAGAAGTAGTCTTAACAGGGATTCACATTGCGTCATATGGAAAAGATTTTAAAGAAGATATAAGTTTAATAGACTTATTAGAAAGAATAAATGAAATAGATGGAATAGAAAGAATAAGGCTAGGCTCACTAGAACCAAAACTTATAACAAAGGAATTTGTTACAAGATTAATAAAATTAAATAAAATATGTAATCATTTTCATTTATCTTTGCAAAGTGGATGCAAAGAAACTTTAAAAAGAATGAATAGAAGATATACACCTGATGAATTTAGAGAGGCTACAAGACTTTTAAGAGAATACTTTCCTGATGTAATTTTAACAGCAGATGTAATTGTAGGATTTCCGGGAGAGACAGACGAGGAATTTAATGAGAGCTATGAGTTTTTAAAAGAAATAAAATTCTATAAAATACATACATTTAAATATTCAAAAAGAGCTGGTACAAAGGCTGAAAAATTTCCAGATCAAGTTGAGCCAGAAATAAAAGAAATAAGAAGTAAAAAAGTAATAGCACTATCAAACTCTATGCAAGAAGAATACAATAAATCATACATAGGAAAGATAGTAGATGTTTTAATAGAAGAAAAAGACCGGAGAATATTATAAAGGACATACAAAAAATTATTTATATGTTGCAGTAAAAAGTAATGATATTGGTTTAGAAAATAAAATAGTAAAAGTAAAAATTGAAGGAACAGAAAATGAGCTATTGCTAGGCAACAAGGAATAGCAGAACCTTGTAACACATTTGTAACAATAATGAAACAAAAATTTAATATAAAAAATACTAGAAAAACCTTGAAAAATAAAAAAAAGTATAGTATATATATAATATAAGTAAAGTAAGGGAGTTAAATAACAAAGGAGGAAATATAAATGGAAGAAAATAATGAATCAGTATTACCAGCAAAAGTAGGTTTTTGGAGTAAATTTATAGGTTTCTTTACACAAGAAATTAATGTTGAATTAACACCACATCAACAAAAGGTTGAAGACGAAATAAATGAATTTTTACATCAAGAAATTACTTGGCAAGGATTTAAGAATTTCTTATTCCAAGAAATTAAATTTTAATCAAATTATTGTACAAAAGAAGCATAAGATTTGTATGTGTATTTAACATATAAATCTTATGCTTCTTTTTTTAATGCTAAAAACTTAAAAAAGACTTGCAAAGTTTACTACTTTGTTATACAATAGTGAAGGATTAAAAATTACTTGCGGAAACCAAAGGTTTAAGGTTCGCAAAAAGAAAGAAGGAGGACGATTTTATGTCAGTTAAAATTGGTATTAATGGGTTTGGAAGAATCGGAAAATTAACATTCCAAGCAGCATTAGAAAAAGGAGAAGTTGAAGTTGTATCAGTAAATGATCCATTTGTAGCAGCAGACTATATGGCATATATGTTAAAGTATGATACAATTCATGGAAAATTCCAAGGAGAAGTAAAAGCAGAAGAAGGAAAACTAATAGTAAACGGAAAAGAGATTAAAGTATATAACGAAATGGACCCTAAGAACATTCCTTGGGGAGCAGATGGAGTAGAATACGTATTAGAGTGTTCAGGAGTATTTACAACTCTTGAAAAAGCACAGGCTCATATTGATGCAGGTGCAAAGAAAGTAATAATTAGTGCACCATCAAAAGATGCTCCAATGTTTGTAATGGGAGTAAATAATGATAAATATGATCCATCAATGAATATAATATCAAATGCATCTTGTACAACAAACTGTTTAGCACCACTTGCAAAAGTTATAAATGATAACTTTGGAATAAAAGATGGATTAATGACAACTGTTCACTCAATAACAGCTACACAAAAAACAGTTGATAGCTCTTCAAAGAAAGATTGGAGAGGTGGAAGAGCAGCATCATACAACATAATACCATCTTCAACAGGAGCTGCAAAAGCAGTTGGAAAAGTTATTCCAGAACTTAATGGAAAACTTACAGGAATGGCATTTAGAGTTCCAACAGCAGATGTTTCAGTAGTTGACTTAACTTGCAATTTAGCAAAACCTGCAACATATGAAGAGATATGCGCAGCTGTTAAGAAAGCATCTGAAAATGAAATGAAAGGTATACTTGAATATGTTGATGCACCAGTTGTATCATCTGATTTAATTCATGATAGTCATACATCAATATTTGATGCACAAGCAGGAATTGCTTTAACAGATACATTTGTTAAATTAGTTGCTTGGTATGATAATGAATGGGGATATTCAAATAAATTAGTTGATTTAGCTGTATATGTTTCAAAGAAATAATAATTAAAATAAATCAGGAATTGGAGAAAAAGAAAAAGCCTCCAACTCCTGATTTAATGTTGTTAAAACATAGAAAACGGAGGTTTTTATGGATAAGAAAACTGTAAGAGATATAGATGTATCTGGAAAAAAAGTTCTAGTTAGATGTGATTTTAATGTACCACAAGACGAGAATGGAAATATAACAGATACAAGAAGAATTGTCGGAGCACTTCCAACAATTAAATATTTAATAGAGCATAATGCAAAGGTAATACTTTGTTCACACCTAGGAAGACCAAAGGGAGAAGTTAAAAAAGAATTCTCACTTAAACCAGTAAGAGATGAACTTTCAAGAGAGCTAGGATGCGAAGTAAAACTTGCTGACGATATAGTTGGAGAAAGTGCAAAAGCTTTAACAAGCAATATGAAAGAAAGAGAAGTAGTATTACTTGAAAATGTTAGATTTGATAAAAGAGAAGAAGCAAATGACAGAGAATTTTCAAAAGAATTAGCAAGTTTAGCAGAGATATATGTAAATGATGCTTTTGGTACATCACATAGAGCACACAGCTCTACAGCAGGTGTTGCAGAGTTTTTACCAGCAGTATCAGGATTCTTAATAGAAAAAGAAATAAAATTCTTAGGAGATAGCTTAAATAATCCTCAAAGACCATTTGTTGCAATACTTGGAGGAAAGAAAGTATCAGATAAAATATCAGTAATAAATAACTTAATAGATAAAGTTGATACTTTAATAATTGGTGGAGGAATGGCATATACATTCCTAAAAGCAAAGGGACTAAATATAGGATCTTCAATATGTGAAGAAGATAAGCTAGATTTAGCAAGAGAACTTATTGAAAAAGCAGAAACAAAAAATGTTGAATTGCTTCTACCCGTAGATGTTAATGTTGCAAAGGAATACGACAAAGATGCAGAAAGCAAAATTGTAAGTGCAGACAAAATAGAAGATGGATGGATGGGACTAGATATAGGACCTGAAACTATTAAGAAATATGAAGAAGTATTAAAAAATGCAAAAACAGTTATGTGGAATGGACCACTAGGGGTATTTGAGTTTGAGAAATTCGCAACTGGTACAAATGAAATTGCAAGAATACTTGGAAATATAGATGCTGTAACAGTAATAGGGGGAGGAGATTCAGCAGCTGCAATAGAAAAAGCAGGATTTGCAGATAAAATGACTCACATTTCTACTGGTGGTGGAGCATCACTTGAATTTTTAGAAGGAAAAGTTCTTCCAGGAATAGATTGCTTACAAGATTTATAAAATAAAATATAAACTTCGCCTTGCGTTGTTAATTTAAAATAAAGGAGAAAAATTTATGAGAAAAAAAGTAATCGCAGGAAACTGGAAAATGAATATGCTTCCAGATGAAACAATTAATTTTATAAAAGAATTTACACCATTAGTAAAGGATACAGAAAATGAAGTAATATTATGTGTTCCATACACAGATTTATTCTATGCTCTTTTAAATGCACAAGACACAAATATAAAAATAGGTGCACAAAATATGCATTTTGAAGAAAGTGGAGCATACACAGGAGAAGTATCAGGAAAGATGCTTAAATCTATTGGTGTAGAATATGTAATAATTGGACACTCTGAAAGAAGACAATATTTTGCAGAAACTGATGAAACAGTTAATAAAAAATTAAAAGCAGCATTTACATATGGACTTAAACCAATAGTATGCGTTGGAGAAACACTAGAAGAAAGAGAACAAGGAAAAACTATAGATGTAATAACAAGACAAACAAGACTTGCATTAGAAGGATTAACTAATGAACAAGTTAAAAATACAATAATTGCGTATGAGCCAATCTGGGCAATAGGAACAGGTAAAACAGCTACAGCAGATGACGCAAATGATAGCGTAAAGAAAATAAGAGAAGAAGTTGCAAAAATTTATGGAAATGATGTAGCAGAATGTGTTATAATACAATATGGCGGAAGTGTAAAAAGCTCAAATGCAAGAGAATTATTTACAAAATCAGATATTGATGGTGGCTTAGTTGGAGGAGCTAGCTTAAAGCCAGAAGAATTTTCAAAAATTGTAAACTTTTAATATATAGAAAGAGGGACTAAAAAATTTATGAAAAACAAACTAACAATGTTAATGATACTTGATGGATTTGGAATAAATACAGAAGAAAAAGGAAATAGTATAAAACTTGCAAACACACCAAATATAGATAAATTAATGGCAACTTGTCCAACAACGCAAGTATATACAAGTGGTTTGCATGTTGGACTTCCAGAGGGACAAATGGGAAATTCTGAGGTAGGACATACAAATATTGGAGCAGGAAGGGTTGTATACCAAGAATTAACAAGAATAACAAAATCAATAGAAGATGGAGACTTTTTTAGCATAAAGGAATTTAATGATGCTATTGAAAATTGCAAAAAGTACAATTCAAAATTGCACATAATGGGACTAGTATCAGATGGTGGTGTACATAGTCACATAAGACATTTGTATGGATTATTAGAGTTTGCAAAAAGAAAAGGCTTTGAAGATGTATTCGTACATTGCTTTATGGATGGTAGAGATACCCCACCAGCATCAGGCGAAATGTATATTTCTAAACTAAAAGAAAAAATGCAAGAAAAGGGAATAGGAAAAATTGCTACAATTTCTGGTAGATATTATGCAATGGATAGAGACAAGAGATGGGAAAGAATACAACTTGCTTATGATGCTATGGTAAATGGTGTAGGAAAAAAATATACTGACAGCGTAATGGCAGTTGAAAAATCTTATGAGCAGGAAATATTTGACGAATTTATAGAGCCAATTGTTATTTGTTCAGCTAATAATGAGCCAGTTGCAAAAATAGAAGAACACGATTCAGTAATATTCTTTAATTTTAGACCAGATAGAGCAAGACAAATAACAAGAACATTAGTGGATAATAATTTTAGTGAATTTGAAACCAAAAAGCTAAATCTATATTTTGTATGCTTTACTCAATATGATGAAACAATGCCAAATGTACATATAGCATTCAAGCCTACGAAACTTAATAATACATTTGGAGAATATATAAGCTCTAAGGGATTAAAGCAATTAAGAATTGCAGAAACTGAAAAATATGCACATGTAACATTTTTCTTTAATGGTGGAGAAGAAAAGGTATTTGAAGGAGAAGATAGAATACTAGTTCCTTCGCCAAAGGTTGCAACTTATGACCTAAAGCCAGAAATGAGCGCTTATGAAGTAACAGAAAAATTAATTACTGCAATCAAAGAAAGAAAATATGATAACATCATATTAAACTATGCAAATCCAGATATGGTAGGTCATACTGGTAGTTTGGAAGCTGCAATAAAAGCAATAGAAGTTGTAGACGAATGTGTTGGAAAGGTAGTAGAAGCTATAAAAGAAGTCGGAGGAGTTCTTTTGATTACAGCAGATCACGGAAATGCAGAGCAAATGATAGACTATAAAACAGGAGAACCACATACAGCACATACAACAAATCCAGTTCCACTAATACTATACGGAATGGAAAATGTAAAATTAAAACAAGGAAAACTTGCTGACTTAGCACCTACAATGCTTGATATAATGGGATTAAATAAACCAAAGGAAATGACTGGAGAAAGTTTAATAGAAAGATAGAATAAAAACCTCTTTCATTTATAGGGTGGTAATTTAGAGGATTTTTATTAAAATATTCATAGCCTTAAATGGAGGAGGTTTTAAATGATTTGTCCAAAATCAGTAAAGATGGCACACGAAGAAATACAAAAAAATATTTTTGCAATGCTACCCGAAAAATGGGATAGGCTCTATTTGTATGCCTCAGTGACAGATCATTTTAATAATTTGCAAACAGGAGAAATGTTCTTTTTCTATTATCCTAAGGGAGTATTAAAGAAAAATCCTGTTAATGTATATGAAGTACCAATAAAATTTAATATTGACGAAAACCAATACTTTAAGTTAGCAGATGAATTGTTTAATAGTATAAAAAAGCTAAGGGTAGAGTGCAAAGAGCAGGGAGAAAAGCTTTGGAGTAACTTAACAATTTCAATCGAAAAATTAAAATATAAAGTGGAATATAGTTATGATGATTTAAACTCTTCTGAGTTTGATAGTGATGCAAGGCACTTAATATGGAAATATAAATATCTAGAAATTCCTTATGAAAGTTTGAACAAAAAAGAAAGAGAAATTATAAATACATACCTAAAATCAGAAAAAGGAGAAACAAAAGTATTTGAGTTACCTTTGTATGAAACAGGAAAATATAAAAAGATTGAATCAGTTCAGCATATAGAAAAAAATCTTAAATTTGTAACTGATAAAAAAATAGAAGAAATGAAATTCATAAGTACCTATGTTCCCAAAAGTCAAATATTAAATAAAAAAGATTAAAGTAGTTATTATGGAAAAATCGTAGATTTTTCTTAGCAATAATAAAAAATTAATAAGGAGGAAAAATTATGGACTATTTAGAGATTTTAGACGTAGAGGCACTAGAAGTGCTAGATTCAAGGGGAAACCCAACAATTCAAGTAACTGTTACGACAGAAGGAGATTTTAGAGGAGTAGCTCTAATTCCATCAGGAGCATCTACTGGAAGTTTTGAAGCAGTAGAATTAAGAGATGGAGACAAATCAAGATATTTGGGTAAAGGAGTTCTAAAAGCAGTAGAAAATGTAAACAATATAATTCGTGAAGAATTAATCGGAATGAATGTATATGACCAAATAGGAATAGATAAAAAGTTAATTGAAATAGATGGTACAGAGAACAAAGCAAAATTAGGAGCTAATGCAACATTAGGTGTATCATTAGCTGTTGCAAAAGCTGCTGCTGAATCATTAGGAATGGAATTATATAACTACATTGGTGGAACAAATGCAAAGGTTCTTCCTGTTCCTATGATGAATATTTTAAATGGTGGAAAACATGCAGATAATACAGTAAATATCCAAGAGTTTATGATAATGCCAGTTGGAGCACCAAACTTTACAGAATGTATGAGAATTAGCGTTGAAATTTATCACACATTAAAGAAAGTACTAAAAGAAAAAGGTTTAGCATCAGGGGTAGGAGACGAAGGTGGATTTGCACCTAACCTTGCAAGTGATGAAGAAGCTTTACAATTAATAGTAGAAGCTATTGAAAAAGCTGGATACAAACCAGGAGAAGAAGTTGTACTAGCACTAGATGTTGCAAGTACAGAAATGTATGACGAAGCTAAGAAGATAGGAAAAGAAGGATGCTATTATTTCTGGAAAACAGACGAATTAAAAACACTTGACCAAATGATAGATTATCTAGTATCATTAGCTGAGAAATATCCAATAATCTCAATCGAAGATGGTTTAGCAGAAGAAGACTGGGATGGATGGAAAAAATTAACAGAGAGATTAGGAAATAAAATACAACTTGTTGGTGATGACCTATTTGTTACAAATATTAAGAGATTACAAAAAGGATTAGATTTAGGAGTCGCAAATAGTATACTTATAAAACTAAACCAAATAGGAACACTTACAGAAACTTTGGATGCAATAGAACTTGCTAAAAAGAACGGATATACAGCTGTTGTATCACACAGAAGCGGTGAAACAGAAGATACAACCTTAGCTGATGTAGCTGTTGCAACTAACGCTGGACAAATCAAAACTGGTGCACCTTGTAGAACAGATAGAGTTGCTAAATATAACAGATTATTAAACATTGAACACAATTTAGCAGATCTTGCAATTTATCCAGGATTAAAAGGATTAAATAAATAAAATAAATAAAGAAAAAGTCCTAGTAGCAGTTGCTACTTAGGACTTTTTCTTTGTTTACATTGGATTAAAAGCAATAAAGGTGATGTCATGGTTCATAAATTTATAATGGTAATAATTTTTTTCCAGATAAGGAATTATTACATCATCTAAAATAGTTTGCTGAACATCTAGAAGCTCTTCACGAGTTGTTATTCTCCTCTGTGTTTCAACACTTCCTGAGTAACACCTAAATTTTTCTTCAATCCGAATCAAACAGCTATAAAAATATAACATATTTTTACTCCTTTCATTTCAAATAAGCCTGTTTGAAACTAATAAGCATTATATCATATTATGTCAATAAAAGCAATATTTTTGTTACTATAAGCAGTTATTACTTAAATTTAAGATAACATTATGACTCTCTTCTTCCCACTAGACTTTTTGATAAAACTGTTATATAATTATCAAAAAAGAAAGGAGCTATATATGCCAGACTTTGTTCACTTACATGTCCATAGTGAGTTTAGCTTACTAGATGGAGCAAATAGAATAAAAGATATACCGCTAAGAGCAAAAGAACTAGGAATGAAATCTATTGCAATTACAGACCACGGTGTTATGTATGGTGTAATAGACTTTTATAAAGCATGTAAAAAAGAAGGAATAAAGCCAATAATCGGATGTGAGGTATATGTAGCACCTAGAAGTAGATTTGATAAAGAAGGACAAATTGATAAAGAATATAGCCACTTGATTTTACTTGCAAAAGATAATCAAGGTTATAAAAATTTAAGTAAATTAGTCTCGATAGGTTTTGTAGATGGATATTATTACAAACCTCGTATAGATTTAGAAGTATTAGAAAAATATCATGAAGGCTTAATTGCACTAAGTGCGTGCTTAGCTGGAAGTGTAAACCAAGCAATACTTACAGGCAATATGGAAAAAGCAATTAGTACTGCAAAATGGTTTAAAGATGTATTTAAAGAAGACTATTATTTAGAGCTTCAAAATAATGGAATAAGAGAGCAAGTACTTGCAAATCAAAAGTTAGTAGAGATATCTAAAAAGCTAGATATTCCACTAGTTGCAACAAACGATGCACATTATCTAAAAAAAGGAGATGCATATAACCACGAGGTACTTTTATGCATCCAAACTGGAAAGAAAATTACAGATGAAGACAGAATGAGATTTGATACAGATGAGCTATATATAAAATCTCCAGAGGAGATGGCAGATTACTTTTCAAATATTCCAGAAGCAATAGAAAATACAGTTAAAATTGCAGATAAGTGTAATGTAGAATTTGAATTTGGACATACAATACTACC
>CANRFH010000019.1 GCA_947629835.1 uncultured Clostridia bacterium
AATGATACTATTGTTTCTTCCATCTCTGATTTAGACATAAATGATTTATCTTCTGATGGTCTGTACATAGTATATCCACCAGCCATACCTCTTGGTACTATTGATATTTGATGTACATCATCTTGTGTTGGTAAGAATTTACTTACTACTGCGTGACCTGCTTCGTGGTATGCTACTAATTTCTTTTCTTTGTCGCTTCTTACTCTTGTTTTCTTTTCTGGTCCCATTGTAACTTTAACCATAGCATCTTCTATTTCGTTCATGCCTATCTCTTTTAGATTTCTTCTAGCTGCAAGTAGAGCTGCTTCGTTTAATACATTTTCTAGGTCTGCTCCTGAGAATCCAGAAGTATTTTTTGCTATTGTCTTTAAGTCTATATCATCACCCATTTTTTTCTTTCTTGCGTGTACTTCTAATATTTTTTCCCTTGCTCCTACATCAGGAGAAGATACAAGTATCTGTCTATCAAATCTTCCTGGTCTTAAAAGTGCTTTATCCAAAATGTCTGGTCTGTTTGTTGCAGCAAGAACTATAACTCCTTCATTTGATGCGAAACCGTCCATCTCAACTAATAATTGGTTTAATGTTTGCTCTCTTTCGTCATGGCCTCCACCTAAACCTGCTCCACGTTGTCTACCTACCGCATCTATTTCATCTATAAAGACTATACAAGGTGCATTTTTCTTTGCTTGTTCAAATAAGTCTCTTACACGAGATGCTCCGACACCAACAAACATTTCTACAAAGTCAGAACCACTGATTATAAAGAAAGGAACTCCTGCTTCACCTGCAACAGCCTTTGCAAGTAAAGTTTTTCCAGTTCCTGGAGGTCCAACAAGTAGAACTCCTTTTGGTATTCTTGCACCCATATCTGTGAATTTCTTAGGATTTTTCAAAAATTCAACTATTTCTTCTAATTCTTCTTTTTCTTCGTCTACACCTGCTACATCTACAAATGTTACTCTATTTTTATCAGCAGGTGTCATCATTCTAGCTTTGCTCTTTCCAAAACTTAAAGTTTTATTGTTACCTTGTGCTGATGTATTCATAGTTAAGAACCAGAATATCAATACTATTATCAATAATCCAAATGGTGATAGAAGTTCAAGAATTGTTATAAATATTGATTGTGAATTTGCTTCAAATTCTATATTTCCCGCTTTTAAGTAATCTGTTATATAATCCATAAAGCTATCTAAGCTTGGTATATTTACTTCTTTTTTAATTGGATCACTTTTCAAAGTTACATTTGCTGATTTTCCATCATAAGCTACTTCTATTCCTGTAACTTCTGATGTTTCTATTTTATTTATTAATTCTGCATAAGTCATTTTTGTATCTGCATTATCTAAAATAGAAGTTATCAGTACAATTACTATTATTCCTATTATTAGCCACATTGCTAATGTTTTTATACTATTTTTCAAAGTTATCCTCCTTACCTTTCAAACCTCTTTATTAATTCACCCCGAATATTATCATATTTAATCTTACATTTCAATACTTTTTAGAAAAGTTTTTTGCTTAAAACCTGCCTGTAAGTAAGTTATGCTACGGATTTCTAGTTTAGCCTGTTTATGAATTTTGTGTTACAAAAAAATACATTTTTCCTTTATTAACAGTAATTTTTATATTCTTATTCGGTGTTAAGTACTTATTCCCTATATTTTTCTTGCACAAAGTTATTATATCATCAATGTGAACTTTCTCTATACCTTGACTTGTGCCCAATAGTCTTTTTATAGTATATATAATAATTCTACTTTTTATTACTTCATCTTGAATATTAAACTTTTTCAAATTTAATATTATTTCATTTTTTTCTTCTTTTATCAATAATTCATCATATTTTTCTTTTGTCGTATTTTCTAGATACTCATTTTCTTTTTTGGCAAGAGTTGATAGTCTATCTATTGTATCTATTATATTAGGATTAAATTCTTTTTTTATTAAAGGTATCAATATATTTCTTACTTTATTTCTAGTATAAATATTTTCAGAATTTGTTTTATCATATTTTGGATTCAAGCTTTGTTTTTCACAATAAGCTTCTATCTCTTCTCTTGATATTTGAATTAAAGGTTTTATATATTTATTATCCCTTATTGGGCTTATTCCTTTTAATCCTGCTGTTCCAGAGCCTCTAAGTAAATTCATTAAAACTGTTTCTGCATTATCATTTTTTGTATGAGCTGTTGCAATTTTTGTTCCATTTATTTTTTGCAAAATTTCTTCAAAAAATGCATATCTTGCAATTCTTCCTGCTTCTTCTGTCCCAATTTTTTGTTCTTTTGCAAAACGCACAACATCTATTTCCTTTGAAAAGAATGGAATATTATTTACTTTTGCATATTCTTCTACAAATTTTTCGTCTTCCTTTGCTTCTTCTCTTATCAAATGATTTATGTGACATATTGCAAGTTCAAAATTTATTTTTTTATCATTTTTTATTTCATTTAATATATCTACAAGACAAATAGAGTCGGGGCCTCCTGATACTCCGACAACTATTTTATCTCCATTTTCTATTAAATTATATTCTTTAATTGTTTTTAAAACTTCGTCTTTTAACACTTAATTAGCCTTTCTATTATCTATATTTATCGATATTTGCAAATTTTGTACAACTTCCAAACCACGCAAGTTCGATAGTTCCTGTTGATCCACTTCTGTGCTTTGCAAGTATTATTTCTGCTATATTTCTTTTTTCGCTTTCTTGGTTATAGTAATCATCTCTATAAAGAAACATAACTATATCCGCGTCCTGCTCTATTGCTCCTGATTCACGCAAGTCTGAAAGCATTGGTCTGTGGTCATCTTTTCTTTGTTCTGGTGCACGAGATAATTGTGAAAGTGCAATTACTGGAACATTTAGCTCTTTTGCAATTATTTTTAGTGAACGACTTATTTCTGATATTTCTTGCTCTCTGCTTCCATTTTTTCTAATATTTGAGCCTGATACTAATTGTAGATAATCTACAATTACAAGTCCTATATTTTTTTCAAGTTTAAGTTTTCTGCATTTATTCCTTATTTCTGTTATTGAAATTCCAGGAGTATCATCAATATATATTTCCGCTTCTGACAATGGTCCTAAGCCTTCTGAAAGTTTTATCCAGTCATCTTCGTCCATTTTACCTGTTTTTAGTTTGTTACTATCTATACCAGTTTCACTTGAAAGCATTCTAGTTACTAACTGATCTTTTGACATTTCCAAACTAAATATTGCAACTGGAATTTTTGCTCTTATTGCTGCATTTGCTGCTATATTTAAAGCAAATGCGGTTTTTCCCATAGATGGCCTTGCAGCAACTAGTATTAATTCTGAGCCATGTAAACCTGCTGTCTTATAGTCAAGATCTATAAATCCTGTTGGTACACCTGTTATATGTTCTTTTTGATTATATAATTTTTCTAGATTTGCAAAAGTTTCTATTAATACATCTTTTATTGGTGTATAATCTTTTCTATTTCTATTTAAAGATAAATCAAATACTTCTTTTTCTGCCTTTTCTATTATTTCGTCTGTTTCTAATGTTTGGTTATACCCTAAATCAAGTAATTCATTTGATGTTTTTATTAGACTTCTTAACATTGATTTTTCTTCTACAATTCTTATATATTTATCTGCATTTGCAGTAGTAGGTACTTTTTCTGGTAAACTTGCTATATATTCAAGTCCACCACATACTTCAAATTTTCCAAGTGATATAAGCTCGTCCTTTACTGTTATTAAGTCTATTGGTTCACTTCTTCCATTTAAGTTTACCATTGCAGAAAATATTAATTTGTTTTCTTCTCTATAAAAATCTTCTGGCTTTAATATATTTATCGCATCCATTACTGCATCGTTATCTAACATCATAGAGCCAAGTACTGCTTGCTCTGCTTCTATATCATTTGGTGGGATTTTTCCGACTTCCATATACTTCTCCTTATATAATTTATTAGATAATAACTATTCTGCAATTACTTCTATTTTTAATTTCGCATTAACTCCTTCAAATAGCTTTAAATCTACTATATATTCTCCTACATTTTTTATTTGGTCTTTAAGTACAATTTTCTTTTTGTCTATTTTTTGATTTAATTGTTTTTCTAAATTTTCTGATATTTCTTTTGATGTAATACTTCCAAAAGTTCTGCCATTTTCTCCTGCCTTTACTCTTAGTTTCAATACTTCTTTTTCTATTTTTTCTTTTATTTTTATTGCTTCTTGTCTTTCTTCTTCTTTTCTAAATGCTTCTGACGATTTTCTTTCAGTAAGTTCCTTCATATTTTGCTTATCAGCTGGAATTGCAAGTTTGTTTGGAAATAAATAATTTCTTGCATACCCATCACTTGCATTTACTACTTGACTTTTCTTTCCCATTCCTTTTATATCAGCTTGTAATATAACTTTCATTAAAAATTTCATTCCTTATATATAGTTTTAGGTTTTTTGCATTAAGGTTATACCTATAAACCCTTTTAAATCTTATTCTAACTATTCAAGATTTTGCTCAAAGTATTCATCTATTGCTTGTTTTAGTTTTTCTTTTGCATCAGATATTGTAGTATTCTCTAATTGTACTCCTGCAACTGTGCTATGTCCTCCGCCACCGAAGTTTTTCTAGTATCATTTGAACATTTATATCCCCTATTGAGCGTCCACTTATAAATACTGTATCCTTTACTTTTCCTATAACGAACGAAGCTGTAATATCGCTTATTGTAAGTAATTCATCTGCTGCTTTTGCACAGATTAAGTTTGCATTATCGTCGTCTTCGGTATATTCAGCTATACCGATTCCGTCTCTTATTACCTCTGTATTTTTTACTATATCTGATATTACATTATAGCTTTCTAGGTCTGTTTGGAACCATTTCTTTACTTTTAATATATCTATATTATTTTTTCTTAAATATGCTGCTGCTTCAAATGTTCTTACACCTGTTTTAAACGTAAAGTTTTTAGTATCTACCATTATACCTGCATACAAACTTTCTGCCTCAAAAGTTGTTATAACTGTCTCATTTTTCGTGTATTGTAATAACTCTGTTACAAGTTCTGCCGCAGATGATGCATAAGCCTCATGGAAAGTAAGGATTGCATTATCTATATAATCTGGTCCTCTTCTATGATGGTCTATAACTACTATTTTATTAGTTTTAGTTAGTAGTTCTGGTACTTCAACATAAGATTTCTTATGTGTATCAACTACAATTAGAAGAGTATCTTCATTAATTAGTGATAATGCCTCAGCTTTATCAACTATAACTCCTTCATATTCTTCCTCTTGTTCTACTGCTTCTATGAAATCTTTTAAAGTTAATCCATAAGTGTTATTTACAATATTTACAGGTTTTCCGATAGTCTTTACTATTCTATATATTCCAAGACTTGAACCCATAGAATCTATATCACCATTTGTATGTCCCATTATTAATACATTTGGTGCTTCTTCTATTAATTCTTCTAGGGCTGCTCCTATTGTTCTTGCTTTTACCTTAGTTCTCTTTTCTACTTCTTGTACTTTTCCTCCGAAGAATTCATATTTTCCATTTCTTCTAACAACTGCTTGATCTCCTCCACGTCCTAAAACTAGGTCCATTGCAGATGTTGTTTCTTTTAATTTTTCGTAGATTGAATCTCCTTCTGCAACAATAGCAATACTTAATGTTGTTGGTATTACACCTTCTGTTTCTGTATCTTTTGCCATGCCTAAGATTTCAAATTTGTTTTCTATTATTTGGTCAAGATATTGCTCTTCAAATATGATTACATATCTTTCTCTCTCTGTTTTTAGGACTATTCCTTCAAAACTTGCTACCCAATCAAAGATTTTTGTTTCTATCTCAGTAAGCACTTGTGTTCTTTCTTCTTGTCCCATACTTTGGAAAAGTTCATCATAACTATCTATTATAATTGTTCCTGTGCATATCTTTGACTTTTCATATTTTTCTAATGCTTCTAGCTCTGTTGTATTGTCCTTTAAATACATAACAAATGTATCACTTGTTTTTTTCTTTCTATTTTTTGATTTTGTCTTTATCTTTTCTATTGTTATCAAATAATCTTTTTTGCCAATCATAGTTTGTTTATATATTCTATTTTCTTTTTTACCTTCTTGATTATTTTCTACTTCAAGTTTTGCTTCATTTAATATTTCTTTTAATATATTATTTATATCAATATTTGCAAATTCATTTACAAAACTTGTGCTTTTCCATATCACATTTCCTTCTTCTTCTACGATTACTATTGGATATGGTGAGTTTATAAGAGTATTTTTTACTATTGTATCTACATTAAATGTTAATTCTTGTATATGCTTATTTAATTCATTTTTGTTTTTGTGGTTTGTCCAAAGTGCATAAGTAAGTACTAACCCATACACTAATATTGATGGGATTATAAATACTGGGTTTTGGACACATAAAACTATTAACACAATAGCTATAACTATTAAGTATATTCTTATTTTTGTAAGCATTGCTAGCATAGCTTCAAATGTTTTTTTCTTATTGTTTGACATACATCCTCCTTTTTTACATATACATTTTACATCTATACCCTGTTTTTGTCAAGATTGTAGAGGAGTAATAGAACTTCTATGATTAAGAAAGAAGTAATGAATTTTTTTCAAAATCCATTACTTCTTTTTACTCTATCACTTCAAGTGCTGCATATTTTGCCATTAAGCGTTTATGTCCTGCTTTATCGAAGTTTATATCTATTTTATAGTCCTCGCCTTCTTCTTCAATATAATTTATTGTGCCTTCTCCGAACTTTTTATGATAAACCCTTGCGCCTGCTTTATATTTTGATATATCAAAATCATTTTGCTTTTTATTTAATCCATTTAAGAAACTTTCTGGGGTTCTAAATGTAAATGCAGGTGTTTCAATCTTTGTATTATTGAAACTTGGATTTTCTCTATATGTTTTAACATGGCTTCCATAGCTCCAACCGTATCCATCTTCTTCGAAATTATCCCTGCTATCTGTTGATAACAAGCTTTCTTCACTTAAATATTCTTCTGGTATTTCCTTTAAAAATCTAGATATTGCGTTGTATGATGTAGATCCAAATATCGTTCTAGTTTTTGCACAAGTCATAAATAGATGCTCTTTTGCTCTTGTTATTCCAACATAGCATAATCTTCTTTCTTCTTCTATTCCATTTGGTTCATCAATAGACCTACTTCCTGGGAATATTCCTTCTTCTAATCCTACTAAAAATACTACTGGAAATTCTAGTCCTTTTGCACTATGCAGTGTCATTAATGTCATTTGATCTTTTGGTTCGTCTAGTTCGTCTATATCGCTTGTAAGTGAAATATTTTCTAGAAAACTTCCTAGATCATTTTCTGCTTCCTCATCAAATTCCATAGTTTCTGTCAAAAGTTCCTCTAAGTTTTCTATTCTATTTTCAGCTTCTTCCGTTTTTTCTGCTTCCAATGCTTTTATATATCCAGTATTTTTCAAAACTGCTTCAGTTAATTCTGATACAGTCATTTCACTTGATTTCTTTACTAATTCGTCTATAACTTCTACAAATTCTCTAGTATTTGCATATACTCTATTTAGTCCATATTTATCTGCATTTTTAATAATTTCGTACATTGATTTTTCTTCTTGATCTGCGATTTCTGTAATTTTTTCTAAACTTGTATTTCCTACTCCTCTTTTAGGTTCATTTATTATTCTTCTTAAACTCAAATTATCTTTTGTGTTATATATTAATCTCAAATATGCTATTGCGTCTTTTATTTCTTTTCTTTCATAGAATTTTAATCCACCAATAATTTTATATGGTATATCTGCTCTATTTAAAACATTTTCAAATACACGAGATTGCGTATTCATCCTATATAAAATTGCAAAATCTGAATATTTATAGTATTCCTCACGTCTTAAATGTTCTACTTGTTCTACAACATATCTTGCTTCTTCATATTCATTGTCTGTTAGATATGCTGTAACCATTTGGCCTTCGTCATTTTCTGTCCATAGTTTTTTCTCATATTTTACTTCATTATTTTTTATAACCGAATTTGCAACATTTAAGATATTTTTTGTACAACGATAATTTTGCTCTAATTTTATTATCTTAGTTCCTGGAAAGTCATTTTCAAAGTTTAATATATTTTTTATATCTGCTCCTCTAAATGAATATATTCCTTGGTCGTTATCTCCAACTACTGTTATATTACCATTTCTAGCAGACAAAAGTGTTACTAATGTAAATTGTGATTTGTTTGTATCTTGATATTCGTCAACTAATATATATTTAAATTTTTCAGAATAATATTCAAGTACGTCTGGTTCTTGCATAAGTAGTTTTATACAAAAATTTATTATATCGTCAAAATCTAATGCGTTATTTTCTTTCAATTTTTTTTGATATAGAGAATAGACACTAGAAATAATTTCTTTTCTTATTTCATTATTCGTTCTTTTTTCATAGTCCTCAGGTTCTAACATATCATTTTTAGCATTGCTTATCTCATACATAATACTTTTATCTGTAAACATTTTGTCATCTATTTTTAGCTCTTTCATACATTCTTTTATTATTGATTTTTGATCTGTTGTATCAAATATAGCAAATGATGAAGTAAAGCCTAATCTATCTATATATCTTCTTAAAATTCTAACACATACCCAGTGAAATGTTCCAACCCACATGTCATTTGAAATATCACCTAATAAGTTTTGGATTCTATCTTTCATCTCATTTGCTGCTTTATTTGTAAAAGTTATTGCGAGTATATTCCAAGGGCTAACACCTTTTTCTTCTATCAAATATGCAACTTTATGTGTTAATACTTTTGTTTTTCCGCTTCCTGCTCCTGCAATTACAAGGCAAGGTCCTTCTGTGGCTAAAACTGCTTCTTTTTGTTTATCATTTAGTCCTTCAAGTATATCTCTCATTGTTATATTTCTTCCTTTCGTATTTATATTTTGCAGTCTAATTTAGTTAAATTTTATAGATTATATTATATTTAATATATGTTTATATTCATCAGGTTTTTCTAAATCTATCATATATGCATTTAATATTTTTTGCTTTGCTTCTTCTATATCTTCCTTATTTGAATGTATATATGCAAGTACTTCTCCTTTTTCTACCTTATCTCCTATCTTCTTTTCAAGTATTATTCCTGATGTATGATCTATTTCATCTTCTTTTTTCTGCCTTCCTGCTCCAAGCATTAAAGATGCCTTTCCTATTTCTTCTGCTGTAAGTCCTGCTATATATCCTTCTTTTTCAGATTTTATTGGTATAATATATTTTGCTTTTTGAATATTACTTAAATATTCTACATCTCCATATTGTTTTTCTACTAACTGAGTAAATTTTTCATATGCTGCTCCACTTTGTATTTTTTCAAGTATTTTTTCTTTGTTTTCTTCTAAATTATCACCTTGACCTGCAAGTTTTATAATATATGATGCAATGGTTAATACAACTTGTTTTACATCTTCTTCCATTTTACCTTTTAAAGCATCGGTTGCTTCTTCTATTTCCAAAGAGTTTCCAACTGCTTTTCCAATAGGTTGATCCATATTTGTTACAACGCATATGGTTTCTATTCCTGCAAGTTCTCCAATCTTTTTCATAAGAGTGCTTAATTCTTCTGCTTCTTTTTGGTTTTTCATAAATGCTCCGCTTCCACATGTTACTTCTAGTACAAGTTTATTTGCTCCTGCTGCTATTTTTTTGCTCATTATACTTGAAGCTATAAGTGGGATGCTATCTGTACAAGCTATTGTATCTCTTAGAGCATATATTTTTTTATCGGCAGGTGCTAGGTCCTTTGTTTGTCCAATTAAGCTTATTCCTATTTCTTTTATATTGTTTTTAAATTCTTCCAAACTTATATCTGTTCTATATCCTGGAATTGATTCTAACTTATCTATTGTTCCTCCTGTTATTCCAAGTCCTCTTCCTGACATTTTAGCAACTGGAATACCAAATGAAGCAATAATTGGCATTACTATTAATGTTATTTTATCTCCTACTCCTCCACTTGAATGTTTATCTATTATAGTTTTGGAAATATCGCTTAAATCTAATGTTTCTCCTGAGTTTGCCATAGCTATTGTTAAATCTTTTATTTCCTCATAATCCATTCCATTTATATATATTGCCATAACCATTGCTGCTGCTTGATAGTCTGTTATTTCTCCCTTTGTGTAGCCATTTATAAAATATTCTATTTCTTCTTTGCTAAGCCTTTTGTTATCTCTTTTTTTGCTAATTATTTCGATAATATTCATATCTTACCTCCAATATGTTGTAATTATATACTACTATTTTTTAAAATAAAAGCGAACAAAACAAATTTTTTGACTTTATTTTTAAAGCATGTTATAATTAAGTATATTGGTTTATAGCTAATAAATATAAATTTGTATTAACAATGGAAGGATGAATTTTATTTATGGATAAAAGTTTATATGAAATAATGCAAGAAATTTATGCCCAAAAAAAGACTGAGTTTAGCAAAGATATTAAGCTTATTGGTACTCTTACTTCCGAAGAAGACTCTCCAAATGGCAAAGTTTTAGTTACAAATGATGTCTTTTTAATAATTGACGAGATGCCTGATGGAACTACATCTCAAAGATTTGTTATAACTGGTCTTGATAAAGATGGTAAAATTTATCCTGCACAAGAAATTGCACAAGATGATATAAGTTTCCTTGCACAATTCCAAAATATGAATAAAGTAGAAGTTATTTCATTAAATGAAATGGATAAACAGTTAGAAAAGGTAGCTAAAAAACTTGGAATTAGCAAAGAAGAAGTTTGCTCTATGTCTGAGGTTGATTTAGATAAAGCACTAGATGATAAAGGATTATCTAAGGAAGATTTAGATAAAGACGAAAGTCAAAAATCTAAACAAGATGAAAATACTCCTGATCCAGAGGTTTTAAACAATATTAATGCAAAACAAGAAATAAAAACAAACATTAAAGTTGATGATAAATATACTTTGGCAGATATTTTAGGTGTTCCTGCTGGTTCAAAATTACTTGTTGTATACCCTACTAATATTCCAGACAGATCTAAATTACCATATACAACTAGCCTTATTTGTATGATTCAAAACCCTGATGGCTCTATTGAATATTCTGATGCATTAACACAAGTTGGTGGAAAGGATTCAGATAAAAATGTATATGAAGTTAATAGAGATGGTTCTAGAGTAGAAGAAAAATCTGTAAAATCTTCATTTGCTATAAAATCTAATATTGTAAAAAACGGTATTATAACTGCAAGAATTGGTTCTATGGGATATATTGAAGTTGGATTTGGATATATGGATAAAACTTCTCATAAGGATGTTGTTTCTGAAAGATTAGAGGATCAGCATACTCGTTATACAACTTATGAGGTCCGCAAAGAATTTTCTCCAAGAGAAGGTGTTGATAATATCCCTGATAAAATGGACGAAATAAAAGAACATCCAGAAATAAGCAAAAATGGACAAGATGGAATAACATTAGCTGAAGCTGATGGAAATTTAGCAACTGGACATGAAGAAGTTCTTGAACAGATTAAAGCTTATAATCCTGATATAGCAGATGTATTTACAGACGAAGAAATTATAGATCGTTATCATTCAATGTGTGAAAAGAATCCTGAGTCTAGCAAAGAAGATTTGATAAGATATACTGAGGAGGATTTATCAGAAGATGCTGAGCACATGAAAGGTCCTATGGAGCATTAATTGTTAAATTTATAAAAGCGACTTTAAGGTCGCTTTTTTATTATATTTTTAATTAATTATATCCTTACTGCAATGATTCCTAGTAAAAATCCTATTATATTTCCTAATGCTGACATTCTTCCTTTATATAAATCATTTGCTTCTGGAATTAGCTCTCCTGTTACTATATAAAGCATTGCTCCTGCTGCAAATGCTAAACATAATGATATTACGGTTGACGAAACTGAGCCTATCAAACTTCCAAAAAATGCACCAACACCAGTTGTTACACCTGATAATATAACGTAGAGTACTACTTTAAATGAGCTTATTCCTCCATTTTTCATTGGTACTGCCATTGATATTCCTTCTGGTATATCATGGATTGCTATTGCTATTGCAAGTGAATATCCGAAGTTTCATTGATGCTTCAAATCCTGCTCCTATGCTTAAGCCTTCTGGGAGATTATGAAGTGCAAGTCCTATACCAACTGCAATGCCTGTTTTTAGCAAATTATTTTTTTGATATTTATTTTTCTTAGTCTGTATCTTGTTTTGTACAACTATATCACAGATTATCATAACTATTATTCCAAATACTATTCCTGTTATTGTACTTGCAAAATCTGATACAGAAATTGCCTCTGGAATTAAGTCAAAGCATACAATTGCCATCATTAAGCCTGAGGCAAATGATAAAACAAAACTAAGCAATTTATTTGAAGTATTGTTAAATTTTACTCCTATTATTCCACCGAATCGTAGTTCCAAACGTTCCAAAGAATAGCCCTAATAAAGTGTTTTTCAGTATAGTCAAAATCATACACCTCATTTAAATTTATGCAATTATATATAAATTTAGACCATCACTAAAATAGTTAGATTATCTTCCGCCCATTCCGGCCTCCGGCCTCCTCCGCCGTCCGCCGACCACCTGAGAAGCCTCCGCCTCCGGCCACCTCCGGCTTGAGAAACTTCCACCAGATGATGCTGCCTGTCTTGCATTTCTTGCGCTTATTCCGGCATTATATGCTCTTTGTATTCCATTTCCTATCATCCTATCAAAGTTATATCTGTTCATCATATACAAGTATGTATAACTTGAATTGAAGTTTCCATATTCATCTAAAACTTCTGGATATTTTACTTTTAACTGACTTAGTACTTTATCTGCTATGCCAAATGCTGTTGCAAATACCATATATTTTTCCCATAGTACAAGTTCTGGAACTTCTCTTTCATCAAGCAAAGAGAAGTTTTCCATATATCTTTTTAAACCTGCCCATTCTTCTTTTTCATTTACACCTTTTTGCGTTAGTGTCCTTGTTTGATTTTGAAGTTTACTACAAAGTATTCCACATACAATATTAAATATTATTCCTAGAAATAAAGCTGGTAATACTATCATTAGTGCTAATAGGCATACAAATACAAATGCTGCAGTATAATATGATACTTTCTTTGTTCTCCATTTTTCTGAAATTTTTTCTGACTTTTTATCATAATTTTCTTTGTCCGCTTGTCTATCTCCTACATTACTTTCTATTCCCTCTATGTTTGATAAGAAACTTCTATCATTATTTTTAGCATATTTTTCAATATCTTTCATTGTTATTGTAGTTTCATTTTCATCTTGATCATTTTTGTGTGCAATATATTTTTGTGTATTTGATAATATTTGATATACTGATAATTCATCAGACCTTAGTTTTGATTTTTCTATTGAATAGTTTATTCGTATTTTTATATTATTTTTGTCATCTTCTTCAAATGATATAACTTTCTTTAAAGCTAAATCTAATATTGTTGCAGATACTATTTTTGATATATTTTTCTTAAAGTTATCTTTTTTATCGAAGTAATATAAAAATGCTGCATCTCCTGGAGTTGCTTCTTTATCTGGAAAATCTCTAAAATATTCTATTTTTGTTTCTGGTTCTAATACTTTCACATCTGATAAAGCCTTTGCATATTTTACAATTTTTACGATATAAAAAACAATTATACCAATATTTGCTATAACTAGTAGAAATCCTAGTATTGCTTCAATTATTTCCTGCATTTTCTCTTCTCTCAAAAGTTTTTCTCTTTCTGCATTTGCTTCATTTGCCCACTGAGTTTCTTCGCTTAATATTGAATCTAATCTATTTGAATCTACTTTGTTTTGATTTTCCGTAAATATATTTTCTAAAACTGCAATTCTTGTTTCTACCATTGTTTCTGTATACAAGTATGATACTTCAAATGATACTGTCTCATTATCTACAATTTGTATTTCACCATTTAATGGTCCATGTGCCCATACTTTTAGATCTTCTTTATTTTTTACAGCAGTTGGTAGTTTTATAGTTCCTTTAAGTTCTGCAACATCTATTTCATTTGTTGTACCTATAAATTGCCAATAAAATTCTGAACAATCATTATATGTTTTTATTCCATCAACTATTGTATAACTAATTTTATACGTCCTTGTATCTCCATCATCTATTGATACTCCCCAAGCGATTTCAAATTCATTACTACTTGTTTCTAATCCATAATAATATCCCTTTTGTACATGATATGCATATTCATCTGTTTTAGTAAAATTTAACGTTTCTCCTGTATCTAGCACTTCTGCAACTTTTACGTTTGTAATTTCTCCGTATTTTGCATCATCTAATTCAAAAGTTTTAAATAAAGTATTTGTATTAGATACATATATTTCCCAAGTTTCAACTATATCTACTGTTCCATCTTCATTTAGTTCTACATCATAGTTTAAATTGTCTATGCTTTGATAACCTGCATAAGATTTTGTATTTAACAAAAATATAAATAATATACACATGCAAAATAGAGTTATTATAATTGTAATTTTTTTCTTCATATTTTATCTCCTTTATAAATTTTCATATGTTTTTACTTATTCATTTAAAATAAAGCTGTCTGGTAATAACTCTTCTAAGGTTTTCTTAACTATTTTTCCATCTCCATAATACATGCAAACTATAAAGTCTTTTTTGCAAAATTCTGTCATAAATTGCCTACAATATCCACAAGGAGTTGTATATATTAGCTCATCTTTTCCTCCTACAACAAGTATTGCTTCAAATTCCTTTTCTCCTTCTGATACAGCTTTTGTAAATGCAACTCTTTCTGCACAAATAGACATTATTCCACCATTTTCTATATTGCATCCTGAATAAATTTTTCCACTCTTTGTAAGTAAAGCTGCTCCTACTTTAAAGTTTGAGTATGGAGTATATGCATTTTTTCTTACAGTTTTTGCTGTTTCTATTAATTTGTCTAAGTTTTTGTTTAATAATTCATTTTCTGTATTCATATTATCACCCTTTCATTATGCTAAAAGCACTTTTATTTTTTTACATTATATCATATTGATTTTATAAATAAAAGAGCAGATATATTATCTGCTCTTTTTCCATATGAATGATTACTGATTGAGGTATCTTGCCCGGGTTGCTTCGCCACCGCGGATATGACGTTCAGCCTTGTTTTTGTCCATAACTTTTCTTACTTCTTTTGCCAGCTTTCCAGAGATCTCTGGCAAATACTCGGTAAGATATTTGTGGACAGTACTCTTGGAAACTGAATATTTTTCTCCAAGTTCCCGTACGGTTGCTCCTGTTTTGATACACTCCTTGCTGATCTCGATGATCCTCTGCTGTTTTTCTACTTTGGGCTTTGTCATGTTTAATCCTCCATATGTTTTTTCTACAAAGTAGATAGTAAGATTATACCACTATTTTACATAATTTGCAATATATAGAGGATTAAATGATCTTTATTCGTCTCCTTTTAATTTTTCTGCTCTATCTGCTGTGATTAGTGCATCTATCATTTCGTCTAAGTCTCCATTTAAAAAGTTCTCCATTTGATATATGCTTAATCCAATTCTATGATCTGTTATTCTTCCTTGTGGATAGTTGTATGTTCTAATTTTTTCGCTTCTATCTCCTGATCCAACTTGGCTTTTTCTTTCATTTGCAAGTTTTTCGTCTTGTTTTTGTTTTTCCATTTCGTATAATCTTGATTTTAATAATCTCATTGCATATTCTCTATTTTGTACCTGTGATCTCTCTGTTTGACATTCTGCAACTATTCCAGTTGGTTCATGGATTAATCTAACTGCTGATGATGTTTTATTTACATGTTGTCCTCCTGCACCTGATGCTCTATATACTTCCATTTTTATATCTGCTGGATTTATTTCTATTTCTACATCTTCTACAACTGGTAATATCGCTACTGTTGCAGCTGATGTATGTATTCTTCCGCTACTCTCTGTATCTGGAACCCTTTGGACTCTATGTGCCCCGCTTTCAAATTTTAATCTACTATATACTCCTTTTCCTGTAATCATAAAGGTTATTTCTTTATATCCACCAAGTTCCGTCTCATTTTCATTTAATACATCTAGTGCCCAGTGTTTCTTTTCTGCATACATAGAATACATTCTAAATAGAGTTCCTGCAAATAATGCTGCTTCTTCTCCTCCTGCTCCTGCTCTTATTTCGCATATTATATTTTTATCATCGTCTGGATCTTTTGGTATTAGAAGTATTTTTAATTCTTCTTCTATTTTAGGCAAACTCTCTCTTGCTTCGTCTATTTCCATTTGTGCTAATTCTTTAAGTTCAGGGTCTTTTAGTAATTCTTCGTTTTCCTCTATTGTTTTTTCTGCTTTTTTATATTCCCTATATTTTTCTACTATCGGAGTAAGTTCTGAGTGTTCCTTCATAAGTTTTTGCCATGAGCTTGTTTTAGCAATCTCTTCTGGGTCGCTTATCTTTTCTGTTAACTCGTCATATCTTTTTTCTACATCTTCTAATCTTTGGAACATTATATTTCCCCTTTCTTCACTATTTAACTTGCCTTTGGTATTATATAATCTTTTTTGTTGATTGTCAATCAGTTAGAACTATCTTATTATATTGTATTTTTTTATTTTCCAAGGCTTCACATTCTCTATTTGTACAAGTTAATATAATTATTTGCCTATCTCCATAATTTTTGTTTAAAAATTCTAGAACATTTTCTAATCTTTTTTGATCAAAATATGCAAAAGTTTCATCTAAGATTATTGGCATGTTTTCTTTTACAAGTTCGTTTATACTTGATATTCTAAGCGATAAATATAGCTCATCAACAGTTCCTACACTTAAAACATCTGCTGAAACATAATTTCCATTTTCAGTTTCGACCATTAATCCATTTTCTTCATTTACTTTAACTGACTTATATTTCCCATTAGATATATTTTTTATAGCATCTGATAAATCTAAAGTAAATTTTGGCGTTACCTTTTCTCTCATCTCTAAGTAAGCATCTTCTAATGCTTCTTTTGCAATTTCGATAGATTCATTATATTCTACTAGATTTTGATATTCTTCTTTAAGGTTTTCTAGTTCTTCTTCGATTTTTGTAAGATTTTCTAATTTTTTTATTCCTTCATTTTGTCTCATTTCTAACTTCGTTAATTCTAGCTTTAATTCATTTATTAAATTTTGTTCTTCAATTATATTTCTATTTTCCAATTTGTTATTTAATATATTTTCTACATTTTGTAATTTTGAAAATCTATTTTTTAAATTTGATTTTTGTAGTTCAACATTTGCTTGTATTTCATCTTTTCTACTCTGTATTACTTTTTCTTTTTCTTTAATCTCATTTTCTAATAATTCTATCTTTGTTTTTATTTGCTCTATTTCTCTTTCTTTTTGTTCATTTGCTTTTTTTATAGCTTTATTTTTGTTTAGGTTTATTGTAAAGCCTATTACAGCTATGACTATTGCAATTCCTGCTAAAGATAAAGCTACAATTTTTTGATTTATAAAGTATAATATAAGTCCAATTATAAGTAGTATTATTGATATTATATACACAATTTTTGAACTTTTTTTGCCTTTTTCTAATTTTATTTGATTTAGATTTTCTTCTAAATTTTCCTTTTGCATTTTAATTTCATCTTGTGCTGTTTTGTTTATATTTATTTTTTCTTCTTCTATTTTTTCGTTATCTTGTACTTTTTGCAATTCTTGAAGAATTTCTAATTCTTTTTCTGCTTCATTAATCTTTTCTAATAGTGAATTTTTTTCATCTTCTATTTCATATTGAAGTGGTTCTATTTCTTCTAGTTCTTCTTTATCTCTTGTTAATTCTTCTATTTTTTTACTAATTAAATATAACGGTTTTGTAGGGCTCTTTAAAGTTCCTATCTCGTCTGTTTGTCTTTTATTTAATTTTGATAAAACTGTTTTATATGAAATATCGTCTTCTCCTGTTAGCATAATATTTGATGCTTTTTGTATCAAAGTATTTTGTTTCTTTTCATCAAGTTTTACTTCTTGCTGTGCTATCACTTGTGACATATTAAATAGCTCCTCGTCAACCTTAGTTTGTTCTGAAAAATATTGATTTCCGTAGGTTTTATCAATTGCATAATTTTTACTTATATCATTTCCGTCTTTATCAAAAACTTGTGGATTCTTTTTACAGAAATTCCTATATACTTCATACTCTTCGTTATTATCAAGGACATAGTCTATTTTCCCTGAAAATTCTCCTTCTTTCCATGGCATATATTTATCATAATCACTAATTTTTTGTCCATTTTTATTTTTGCTTATTCCATAAAATATGCTAGTTATAAATTTAAGGAGAGTAGATTTTCCACTTTCATTTTCTCCATATATAACATTTATACCATCTTCTAGTTTTATTTCTTTATCATTTAATTTTCCAAAATTATTTATTTTGATTTCTTTAATTTGCATTAAAATTTTCCTTTCTATTTTTCAAATGCATTTAGTCCAATTTCTATAGCTTTATAAATTTTTTCACTGTTTTTTGGATCATTATCCGCCTTTTGCAATAAATTTTTTATAAATATCCCTTTTAAGTTATTCTTTTTAGCTTCCTTTTGCAAATCTACTCCTATTTTTGTCATATCTTTTACTTTTATCACATTTTGATGCACTACTAGTTTTAAGATTTTATTAGTATTTATCTCTATATTTCTATTTCCTATAAGATTTATTTTCCAGTATTTATCTTTGCTAAATTCTTCATTATTTATTGTTTCTATTAGTTCTTCATAAGAATTTATGTCTGTTATATCTATTTCTTTTTCTGCAAATTCTTTTTCATCAACCTTTACAAATTCTGTGCTTAACTTTCTAGAAGCAAAATCTATTTCTCCGTACTATCATTCCGGTGCTCTCCTAATTCGTCAAAGCCAAGTGAGATAAGAGATCCTGGATATACAATATTTTTATTTCCATCTACTATTTTTTTATGAATATGGCCAAGTGCTATATAATCAAATCCTATACTATTTAATATTGATAATGATAATGGGTTATATAGCATTTCATCTTCTCTTGCACCATCTATTGTTCCGTGTGTTAGAAGTATGTTTATCTTGCTTTTGTCAAGCTCTATATTTTCATATTCAAATCTTTTCATATAGAAATCTTCAAAACCATATCCATATATGCATACATTTTCGTCTTCTATCTTTTCTAGTTTCTCTCTAAATATTGTTACGTTTTTTGCCCAAGAATTATATTTTTCGTAGTATGAATTTTTTAGATAAGGATCATGATTTCCTGGTACTATATATATTTTAGTATCAGAAATTGTTTCAAATAATTTATTTATGTAATCTATTGTAGAAAGTTTGATGTACTCATTTTCATATAAATCTCCACATATAAATAAATATGGAATACCTTGTTTTCTGATATAATCAATTACTTTTTTAAAGCTATTTCTTTGCTCTAACCTTCTTACTTCTGCTAAATCTTTTCCTTCTAGTGTTGTAAATGGTATATCAAAGTGAACATCTGCTATGTGTACAAATTTCATTTTTCACCCTTCCTTTTTAATTTTTGAAATATGTTTTTAGCATTTATCTCTATTGTTGCAATCGGAATTAATACCATTATGTATGGGAATACATATCTTGATTTTGTCTCCCACAATATATGGAATAAGAATCCTCCTATAAATATTGTTATTAGTAATATCATTTCATTTGATAAATTTTTTCTGTTTTTTATTAATGCTAGTATGCTTCCACCAAATATTATAAATATCAGGGCTTTTTGATAATGCTCCACAAAATAATATCCAGGTGTAAATGTAGTATCTACATCTTCTTGTCTATATTGAAAATTGCGATTATATAATAATCCTCCAAAACTTGGTTCTGCCCATGTTGAGCGTGTTTTACTAAAATAAAATTCTGACATTTCTTTTGGATTCCCTTTGAAGTCTTTTAATCTTTCTTTTATTAAGTAATTATATAAATTTTTGATATTTTCTGGCTCTGAACTTGAATATCTTAAATTTGCTAACTCATAATAATACCATCCTTCAGCTTTTCCTTTTAGCATTCCCATACAAATCCAGCCGTTCATTGGAAATGAAATCTCCTTATCTATGTTAAATTTGTTAACGTAGTAATTTTTTACTATTGCCTCTGGTGTAAATACGATTATAATAAGTCCTATTACTACGCCTATTTTAACTGCAATATCTTTTATTGTTTTTTTGGTTTCTTCTTTTGATATCATATCTAAGAATAGATAAATTAGTATCGCTATAACGAATATTAATATATTTGTCCTAATCATATATGCTAAAGAAAGTGATAATGCTGAAAATACTGCATATCTTATTTTTTTATCATTTATATATTTTATTATTAAATATGTTCCTAGCATTGAAAATGCAAGCCCTGGTATATCACCATAGACAAATATTGAAAGTAGTATTATTGGTAAGAATGTAAATATGAGTATAACTCCTAAATACTTATTAATATTATATTTTTTAGATAACTCTTTGCATATTAAAAATGTTGAAATAGCAGTTATAGCATTACAAAATACGTTGAACTGTAAAATGATTCCAATGTTTGTACTGTTAAATATGTGAAATAACACATTCCATACAAATGCTAATGTGAATTGCTGTGGGTAGCACTCTAGGTATGTTCTCATTGATGTGTTTCCACCATATATGTCATTAGTATTTGCTATAACTTCCTCCATATTGCCATCTTTCATAGAAGCAGCAATTTGGTAAGTATATTTCTGGTCTGCATTTGGCCATATAAACCTATTATCTACCCATAATAATTGTACTATTATATAAATTACAATTAATCCTAAGAATAAAAACCATTTATCATTTATTTTATGTGATACTTTTTTCATAGTTTTACTTAATAATAAAATCAAACACATTATTAATACTGGAATAGCAATATTTGCTATGGTATTTATATTTACTAAAACAAACTCATTTAATGTTAATTCTACAGTATATATTATATTTAATATTAGAACATAAGCGAGTAATACTACCCCTATTACATATGGTATTTTTTTCAAAAACTTACTCATTGGTTTCTCCCTTTATTTTTATATCTTATGATTTCTGCTACAATTATTTTAGCATAGTAATTTTAAAATGTGAATAGTTTTTTAAATATTAAAATAGCAATAATATTTATTTTTAATAGATATTATTGCTATTTTATATATTATATTTTTTATTTTTCATCTGCGGGACCAAATAATTCATCAAATTTTGCTTCTAGTTCTTTTTGTAGATCTATTTCTTCTTGGGTTTGATCATTTGCTACTTGCTCTTCCATATCTTCTACTATATCTTGTGGAAGTATTGGAGCTGTTTCTTCTTTTATATTTGTTTCTAGCTTTTCTTGTTTTATTTCTATATCTTCTTGTTTTTCGTTAGGTTCTTCCTCGAATAGATCGTCTAGGCTTTCTACTTTTAGATCTTGAACTCCTCCACCTTTTTTCTCCTCAACATAAGGATTATATGGATTATACTTTCTCCAAGGTCCTCTATCTATATCTCTTGATTCATTATGATTTAATGTGAATTCTGCAAGTTTTCTAGCTTCTGGTCTCAAGAAGTAATAATATTTCTTTGCTTTTATTGGTCTTACTCCTTTTTCAAATATTATACAGTAATCATTATCAAATCTTCTAAGTTCATCTGGTGTTAAAAGTGCTCTTGCATTGATTTGATCTGATACGCTCTTTCCTTGCATCCAGTTGTTTCTGTCTTTATTTACTGATATACTGTCTCTTGAAACAGTCTTTTCTCCTAGTGCTTTTGAGAAATATTCGACTGTTTTTTGTGAGTTACTTCCTAAGAATACATGTGTATCGCAGTTACCAATTATTGTTTCATACGATTTTTCATATACTGCTTCAAGTTGGTCTAAGTTTTGAAGTATTACACTAAATTGTATTTTTCTACTTCTACTTGTAGATATTTTTTTATCAAAATCTGGTACTTTTCCTATGTTGGCAAACTCGTCTAATATAAAATATGTAGGCATAGGAAGTGTTCCACCACTTAAATCTGCAAAGTCATATAGCTGTTGTATCATTTGTGCAAAGAATATTGTAAGTAAAAAGTCATATGCAGTATGAGTATC
>CANRFH010000020.1 GCA_947629835.1 uncultured Clostridia bacterium
ACGAGAATCAAATATAAAGAGAGAAAGAGCTTAGACAACTATTTTATTGTTTAAGCTCTTTTTAAAAAAGTGTCCGGTTATCAGTTCTTAGATGGTATAAAAATACAAGTAGATTTCAAAAATCTACTTGTATTTTTTAATAATCAATTTAATATTTATTTATGCTTTTTTTGCTGTTTCAGCTAATTTTGCGAAAGCTTCGCTATCTGTAACTGCAAGTTCTGCAAGCATTTTTCTATTTATAGTAATATTTGCCTTTTTTAAACCTGCTATTAATTTACTATAAGTTAAACCATTTTGTCTTGCAGCAGCATTAATTCTTGTAATCCATAATTTTCTGAAATTACTCTTTTTATCTTTTCTTCCAATGTAAGCATACATACCAGATTTCATAACAGCTTGTTTAGCCATTCTAAATCTGTAATGTTTAGCTCCATAATAACCTTTAGCTTGTTTTAATACTTTTTTATGTTTTTTACGTGTTATTCTTGCTGTTTTAACTCTTGCCATTTTAAATTCCTCCTATTCCTTAATTATTATATGGTAATAATCTCTTGATTCCGTTCTCACAAGTTTTATCAGCGTATGCGTCTTGAATCTTACCTGATTTCTTTTGTCTTCTAGTTTTGTTAGCTAAAAGATGTCTTCTATTAGATTTTGTTCTTTTAACTTTTCCAGTAGCTGTCATACTATATCTTTTCTTTGCAGCTTTGTTAGTTTTAAGTTTTGGCATAATTTTTTTCCTCCTTTAAATTCATAATTATAATTTCTATTTATTTAATGAAAAAATTATAAACATATTTTTACCCTCTAAAAAAGGTTTCTTTTCTGGAGTTGCAATATCTGAAAGATCATCTATAAATTTATTCAAGATATCTTCTCCAAGTTTTACATAGTTAAGTTCTCTACCTCTAAAACGTACAGTAACTTTAACTTTAAAGCCACTCTCTAAAAACTTTCTAGCATTTTTAACTTTAAAATTAAAATCATGCTCTTCTGTATTAGGAGTAACTCTAATCTCTTTAACTTCAAAAGATTTTTGTTTCTTTTTAGCTTCTTTTTCACGTTTAGCTTGTTCAAATTTATATTTTCCATAGTTCATAATTTTACAAACTGGTGGATTAGCATTTGGTGAAACTAAAACTAAATCTAAGTCTTTTTCCATAGCTATATCAGTTGCATCTTTTGAAGACATGATTCCTAATTTTTCACCAGTTTCGCTTATAACTTGAACTTCATTTAAACGTATTTGTTCGTTAATTGGTAATTCTTGTTTAATAATTAAAACCTCCATTCAATGAAAAAAGATTTGGCTTAAAAAAGACAAATCTATCCACTAAAATTTAATATAAAAATTAAATAACCTTTTTCCAATCTATGGTTAAGGTGAGAAGTGGATGACTTCTTCTTAAACACATATATTATTATACACTTTTTTTTGAAAATGTCAAGAAAAATTTGCAAATTTACTAGACTTTCAAAAAAATATGTAGTAAAATATAGGGAATAAAGGAAATATGGAGGTAATATATGAAATTCATAAATATAGGATATGGAAATATAATATCTTCAAATAGGATTATATCAATAATAACTCCGGGTGCAGCACCTATTAAAAGACTTGTTCAAGAGGCAAAAGAAAAATCTCTTGTAATAGATGCAACATCAGGAAGAAAAACACGTGCAGTTATTATAATGGATACAGGACATATAATATTATCAGCTGTTCAGCCAGAGACAGTAGTAAGTAGATTAAATAAAGATATCACAGAAAAGGAGGAAGATTAATTATGATGGTAGAACCAACAGTAAGTGAACTTCTTAAAAAAGTAGATAATAAATATGAATTAGTTTCAATAACGGCTAAAAGAGCAAGACAACTTGCAAATGGAGCACAACCACTTACAAACAAGAAAGAAGCCTCAACAGTTACTCTTGCTGCTGTTGAAATTGCAGAAGGAAAAGTATACGAAAAATAGTAGGAGGATAGTAAATGTTAGTTATATTATCAGGGGTTGCTGGAGCTGGAAAAGATACTGTTAAAAATGAAGTTATTAAAAGAATGGAAAATGTAGTATCTATCCCATCAATGACAGATAGACCAATTAGGCCAGGAGATGTTCCAGGAGAAACCTATATATTCGTAAATACTGATGAGTTTAAAAGAATGATAGAAAATGATGAATTGTTTGAATTTGACATACATCATAATCATTATTATGGAGTTCCTAAGAAATATCTAAGAGAAAAGATAGAGCAAGGAAAAATAGTTATAAAAGATGTAGATGTTAACGGAACAGAGAATTTAGTTAAAATTCTTAAAGATGAAACAAAAGTTATAACAATTTTCCTAAGAGTATCAAAAGAAGAACTTCGTAATAGACTAGAAAATAGAGTAGACAAACCTGATGAAAAAGAGATAGAGTTAAGGCTTAGCAGATTTGATTTTGAAGAATCAAAAATGCATAATTATGATTATGTTATAGAAAATGTAAATCAGGAAGAAACAGTACAAAAGGTTATGGAGATTATAAAGAATAATATGTAAATATTAAAAAAGGATGGAATTTGAAAAAATTTCATCCTTTTTTAAATACTAATAATATAATTCTTAAACTTTTTTTAATTTCTTTATTTTTTACTTTAAATGTAATATAATTAGATATGAAAAACAAGGAGGCTATTTATGGAAATATTAAGAGTAGAAAATTTAAGTAAAATTTATGGAAAAGATGAAGTGCAAGTTAAGGCACTAGATAATGTATCATTTACAGTAGATGAGGGAGAGTTTGTTGCAATAGTTGGGGCATCACGGAAGCGGAAAGTCTACTCTTTTGCATTTAATAGGTGGAGTAGATAGACCAACGAGTGGGAAAGTTTTTATAGATGGAAAAGATATATACAAGTTTAATGATGATGAACTTGCAGTATTTAGAAGAAGACAAGTTGGCCTTATATATCAATTTTATAATTTAATACCAATTCTAAATGTAGAGGAAAATATAACTTTGCCATTAAAATTAGATAATCGCAAAGTAGACGAGGAAAAACTTAATGAACTTATAAAGCTTTTGGGACTAGAAGATAGAAGAAAACATTTGCCAAATGAATTATCAGGAGGACAACAGCAAAGAACTTCCATCGGGAGAGCTATGATAACAAATCCTAGTATTATTTTAGCAGATGAACCAACAGGAAACCTAGATTCTAAGTCGAGTGAAGAAATAGTAAAACTATTAGAAAAATCAAATAAAGATTATAAACAAACGATTATAATGATTACACATAATATGGAAATTGCAAAAATTGCAGATAGAATTATTAGATTAGAGGACGGAAGAATAGTATAGAAGGGAGAGAAAAATGAACATTCTTAAAGAACTATCAATTAGAAATTTAATCTTAAATAAAAAAAGAACTATAAGTACAATAATTGGTATAATTTTATCTTGCAGCTTAATATGTGCAGTTGCAACATTGTTCACAAGTTTTAGAGAAACATTAGTACAAAATGCAATAAATAATGGAGGATATTATCATTTTAAGATAGCAAATGTTACAGAAAGTGATATAGAAGAATTAAGAACTAATGAAGATATAGAAGACATATTTATTGTAAATCAAGATGGATATGGGATGCTTAAAGATAGTAAAAATGAATATAAACCATATTTAAAATTATATTCAATGAATCAAGATGTATTTAATCAATTAAGCCTAAAAATAGTAGAAGGAAGATTTCCTAATTCTGATGATGAAGTAATTATTAGTAAGCATATTATAGAAAACGCAGAGGTCGAGTATAAAATAGGGGATAAAATCAGTATTGATATAGGGAAAAGAGAAGGCTTAGATGGAAGTATTTTAAATTCAAATGATTTATATGATAAAGACGAAGAACATTTAGTAGATCTTGAAAATAAAGAATTTACAATAGTTCGGAATAATAGAAAGACCTGATTATAAATTTGAAAATTATAGCGATCCAGGATACACTATAATTTCTACTAATATTAATAATGAAAATAAAGATATATATATTTTATTAAAAAATCCAAGAGAGTATAAAGAAGCACTTTATAAAATTCAAAGTGTATCAAGTAACATGGAAATGATTTCAAGTGATAATTTAAAATATGATAATATAATTACTAATGACGAACTTTTAAGATGGGAAGCTTTTGCATTCAGTGATAGTACAGTTTCAACTCTTTTTGCAATTAGTGGAATAGTGATATTTATAATAATATTCACGAGTGTATTTTGCATAAGCAATTCTTTTGCGATTGCAACTACTGAAAAAATGAAGATGTATGGAATGCTTTCAAGTGTAGGAGCAACTAGAAAACAAATAAGAAGAAATGTCATATTTGAAAGCTTGATTTTAGGAGCTATTGCAATACCAATTGGAATTTTATCTGGAATATTTGCAGTATTTGTTTTAATAAAGATTGTAAATAGTTTAATTGGTGAGTTTTTATTAGCAAATGTTGATGGAATTATTATGAAAGTAACACTTCTGCCAATTGTTTTATCCGCTATACTTAGCATCATTACAATATATTTATCTGCAAAATCTTCAGCTAAAAAGGCAAGTAAGGTTAACCCAATAGAACTACTTAGAAATGCAGAAGAAATAACTATAAAACCTAATAAATTAAAGACCCCAAAGATAATATCTAAAGTTTTTAAAACAGGTGGAGAGTTAGCATATAAAAACTTAAAAAGAAGCAGAAAAAGATACAGAACTACTGTAATATCAATAGCTGTAAGTATATTTGTTTTTATAACAATGAATACATTTTTAACTAATATGTTTGATTTAGCAGATGATTATTATAAAGATTATAGTTATAATGTAAAATTATACGTAAATGATGTTGATAGTAAAGACATTGATAGGATACAAAAACTAAACTATATGGACGAAAAATTTGCATTATATGAAATAACAGATAATCTTGAAATTTATGATATAGACAAAGTAAATGAAATACCGGGACAAATAATATTAACTGAAGGTGGATATTATGACGAGGAAAAAGAAGAATTTATACCAGACGGAAAAGGTAAAAGAATGGAAATGAATATTGTTGGATTAGATGCTGAAACATTTAATAAATATCTAAAAGAAATAGGTGTCAATTCAAAAAATATTACAAATCAAGCAATTTTAAGCGATCAATATTTTTATTATATAGGAGATACATCTAAAAGAGCAGAAAAAAGAATATATAAATACGACAAAAATGATACTATTGTAGGTAAAATTAATGATGAAGAAAAAAGCTTTAAAGTAGCTGCAATAACAGACATTAAACCTTATGGACTTGAAACAACATATAGAGTGGGAGGAGACTTGATAGTAAATATAGATGAATATAAAGAATTAAACTTTGAACCTAGAGCTATATTAGTACAGTCTAGCAATGCTGATAAATTAGTAGAAGAATTAGAAAAGCTAAATATAAATGGATTACAATATGTGAATTTTGATGAAATGGCAAGGGAAGAAAGAGCAATGAGTCTGATTGTAAAGATATTCCTTTACGGTTTCATAACAGTTATAACGTTAATTGGAGTAACAAATATCTTTAATACTATAACTTCAAATATGGAATTAAGACAAAAAGAATTTGCAAGTTTAAAAAGTATAGGAATGACTAAAAAAGAATTTAACAGAATGATAAATCTTGAAACTTGTTTTTACTCAGCAAAATCACTTATATATGGTATAGTTTTAGGATTGATTGGAACTTTTGCATTGTACAAGGCATTTTCAATAAAAATTGAAAAAGGTATCTATATACCAATAAACCCAATAATCATTTCAATTATTGCAGTATTTATATTAGTGTTTATCATAATGAAATATTCAATGGCAAAAATAAATAAGCAAAATACAATTGAAACTATTAGAAATGAAAATATATAATTAAAAAAAAGCAATAGTATTTATGAAAATAAATATTATTGCTTTTTTATAACATTATTAGAGATTTGCTAATCAAATATTTTTATGATAAGATTATAAATGTAAAATATGGAGGAAAACTATGGAAAAAGTCATAGAGAATTTTAAAAGATATTTTAATAAAGAAAGAAAAACTGTATTTTTAGTAACATTTATAACTAGCATAATAGTACATTTCCAACTTTATTCATTAATGATAACAGGAGCAGATAACTTAATAAATAATATATATCATCAAGCAGATGTATGGGAAGTTATGCTATTAAGATTTGGACTTTATTTTGTACAAGCAATAAAAGGAAATATTGTTTCTCCCGTACTTACAACATTAATTAGCAGTGTACTATTAGGAATAACGGTAATTTTAGCAGAAGATATACTAGAAATAAAAAATAAATATTTTAAATATATAATTGCATTACTCTTTGCAGTAGCGCCAAATGTATCTGCAACCCTAACATTTTTCTATTGCTCTGATGCATACATATTAGGAATGCTTTTAGCAACTTTGTCAATATATTTAGTAAGAAAATACGAAAATAAAAAATGGATAATATTAGTAAGCAGTTTGTTTTTAGCATTTGCAATGGGAATGTATCAAACGTATTTGTCAGTTGCAATGTGTTTAGCAATATTTACACTTATCATAGATATATTGAATAAAAAAGAATTTAAACAGATTCTAAAAAATTTAGTTAGATATTTAGTTATGGGTGCTATTGGAATTGTACTATTTTACCTAATCTCACGTGTTACAGTATTACTTAGAGGATTACAAGTTGCAAATTACAGTGGAGCAAATGAAATAGGTTTAAATACTATTTTAAATATCAATAAGCTATTACCAGAAGCATATAAAAGCTTTTTTAATTATTATTTTAATGATAAAATGATACCAAATACTATCTGGGGAACGAATATTATATATACAATAATATTTGCAATGATATTAGTTTCAATAATATATATAATAATCAAAAATAAAGTATACAAAAAAATATCAAATATGATTTTGACATTAGTTTTTGTAATATTAGCTCCAATATGTTTTGGAGTAATAGAAATAGCTGTTCCAGATGTAGATATTCATATATTAATGGCATGTTCTATGATATATATCTTTTTGTTATTCTTCAAAATATTAGAAATGTTACCAAAAACATCAATATCTAAATTTTTTAAATATATCATAGTAATTTGCAGTCTAGTTATAGTTTGGATATATACATGGCAAGATAATGCATCATATCTTTCAATGAAATTAATACAAGATCAAGCAGAATCGACAGTAAATAGAATAGTAACTCAAATAGAAGAATTAGATGAATATACACCAGAAATGCCAGTATTATTTATAGGAGACATGCAAAGCAATAGCTATCTATTTAGAAATAATACAGAAATAGAAGCAAAGAAAATATATGACAGAACTTGGGGCTTTATATCAAAAGGACCAATTGTATGGTGGGGAGACCTAAATAGTTGGAGAAAACTATTATACGAATACGCAGGAGTAAATATGGAATTAGTAAGTGAAGAAGACAGTAAGGAGGTACTTGAAACAGAAGAATATAAAAATATGAAATGTTATCCTAAAAAGGACAGCATAAAAGTAATAAATGGAATAGTAGTTGTAAAATTAATTGATTAGGAGTAGATATTTTGAAGGAAAAAATAAATAAAAGAGAACTGCATAATATTTTTGAAGGTATTTCTAGAAATGATGAAATGTCTTTTAATAAGCTATATGAAAATTATAGTGCTTTGGTATATAAAATAGCATTCTCTATATTAAAAAACAGAGAAAATAGCGAAGAAATTACTCAAAAAGTTTTTATGAAGATATGGGAAATTCAAAAAGATAAATTGCCCAAAAAATCAGAGGCAAGTTGGATATATACATTAACAAAAAACGAAGCATTAAACTTTTTAAGAAGTAAAAAATCAGAGCAAAATATTGACGATATGTATTACATAAGTGATGAAGATGTAGATATTAATGAAATAATAGAACAAGACAGTTACAATAGAATAATATCAAAGTTAGATTTGAAAGAACAAGAGATAGTATCATTAAAAATAATTTCTAATTTATCATTTAAGCAAATTTCAAAAATACTAGATATCCCAGAAGGAACTGCAAAATGGAGATACTATAAATCTATGCATACATTAAAATTGCTACTCGGAAATTTAGCAGTGTTTATTGTAACATTTGCTATTAGTATAAAAACTATATTGTTTAGTCAAAAAAGAGAATCTCAAATTACAGATACAGTAAAAGACAATGAAATCACACAAGATTCAGAAATTAAGGAAGAACAAAAAAATGAAATTTCAGATAGTAATATAAAAGATACAAATAGTACTTCAAACAATTCTATGTCTGAAAGTAAAACAGAAGAAAATGTGGTTCAAAATGTTGTTACTGAAAGTCCAATTAATACGAATAATTATTATAAAATAGGAATATTAAGCATATCAGCTATATTTTTATTTGCAACTATTCTTTTTACAATTATTTTTACAAAACACCAACTAAAAACCAAAACAAAAGCATCTAAATAGTAGAAAGGTTTAAAGGTGGTAAAAATGAACAAAAGCTTAAAAATAGTAATGGGAATATTAATTACTCTTTTAATTTTATGGGCAATTATGTTTTTAGTAGATTACATTAGAGTATCAAATTTTGAGGAACCAGTCTTTGTAATACATAAAAATATATTAAGAGATGGTGGAAGTTATACAGGATATGGACTTCGGATATAGAGTAGAAGTCAAAAAAAGTATAACAGTAGAGTATGGAATTAGCTTAGAAAAAGTTGAGATGTATTCATTTAACAAATTTATAGCAGGGGCAGTAACAGATACAACAACTAATTTAGGAAATACAAATAATAATGTAGAAGAAAATAAGGCAAGAATGGTAATGGTAAATGGAAAACTATATTATGATATTGGAAAGATAAGCACAATGGATGGTCGCTGCGGTGTTATGGATGGAAAGATTACATCAAATGTAGAAATAAATAAAATTCCAACAGAAAATGATCAATCAAATTTTGAAGGAAATTATGGATATCAATATGGAAAAGAAAATCAAATAGAAATATTTATAAATGATAAGTGGTATGTATTTGAAACAAAAGATGTAGAAGATAAAGATTTTGAAATAAGATTCTATGGTAAACATCCAGAGGGTGTAGAAAAGGTATATGCAATATTAGATAAATCAGAAACAGAAAAATATGATTACAGTATTTTTGCTTATGATGGTCAAGTAAATATATTAATTAATGGGCAAGAGACATCATTAAGAGATGCTTTACTAAATGATAAAATTACAATGGAAGAAATAATCGAAAAAGCAAATAAAGATGCTTCAAATCCTATTAGTTATGATGATGGTGGAAGTACAGAGTACCATTACAAAGACGGTGGGACAGCAGAATATCACTACCTTGGTTATACAATAATTAAATTACATAGGTTAGATGGTAATAGAGATGTATATATAGGAGCAGAGGACTTAAAATTAAATGATATAGATTTAAAATAATGGGGGATATACCATGAAAAAAAGTACAAAAAATTTATTAATAGCAATAATTGCTGTATTAATATTAATTATACTGCTACCTTTGGGATGGGTATTAATTAATAATGGAATGGATTCAATTGGTATGGCTATAATGGAAAATATGCCACATCTCGTAAGAGCAGAAGTTGTTAAAGTAACTGAGCATAGTATATATGCAATGGGAATTGATGGCTATCCAACAGGATTATTTACCGCAGGTTTTACAGATGAAGGAGATATTGGCTTTAAACAAGGACAAGAGGTATTAATTAATTATGGTGGATATGTACTATCAACATATCCTGAACAATTAGGTCAAGTAAATAAAATTATGATATTAAAAGAAGAAAGCGATGTAGAAATACCAGAAGAATATTTGAAATTTTGTTACAGCTCAAAAAATAATGTAAAAGTTACTATAAATGAGTTTACAAATGAATCATTAGAATTAACAATAGTAGACACAAACGAATTGCCTTATAATTATACAACTGATTATACTATATATAAAGAAGTGAAGAATAAAGATTATACAGGAGTAGGACAAAAGATAGGGGAAGATACTGAAAACTCAATAGCAGGATGGACAGGAACAGGTAGTGAATACATATGGGAAGAAATGCCAAAAATTTCAAATATACCCTGCAAAGATACAGCAGAAAATAAAGTATATAATTTACCAAGCATAAAAGAAGGCGAACATTATACAGTTCAAGGATGGAAACTTGATTATTCAAAAATATACGGAAAATTAGACGAAGGAAAATATTATTTTACTTTAAAAGCAGAATCATCTTGTATAAGAATAGATTTTACAGTTGATGCAAAAGGAAAAGTAAGTTATAGTGATCCAGAAATTATTTAATGAAAATTTAAAATACATCTTTAAAGATTAGTTTTAGAGATGTATTTTTTTTAAAACTTTTCTAAAACAATTGACGAAAAATGTAAAAAGGTGTATTATATTATGCATAGAGTAAAGAATAAATAGTTAAGACTCACTATACGGGAAGTTGATGGTGAGGCAAGAGTACAAAGTACTTGCTTATTTATTTTTGCATTCCGCTATGAACTAGAAGAAAATATTTTTTAATCTTCTTTCAGGGAGCTCTTGTGAAAGGAGTTTTTTTTATGCAAACAATTTCAAAAACAAAGAAAATAATATTATCTGCAATGTTACTTGCTATAACGATAGTATTATCAAGATTTTTATCTATCAACACAGAACTTTTAGCAATAGGATTTAGCTTCGCACCAGTCATGCTTACAGCAATTTGGCTTGGACCTAAGTATTCAGCTATAGTTTCAGGATTAGCTGATTTAATCGGTGCACTTTTATTCCCATTTGGAACATTTTTTATAGGTTTTACTATAAGTGCAGTATTAAAAGGCTTGATCTATGGACTAATACTTTACAAAAAAGATACAGAATTTACAGATAAGGAATTATTTATAAGACTAATAATTTCAAGCCTTATAGTTATAGTATTTGTAAATATTTTACTAAATGCAGTATGGCTTAAAATAATGTATGACAAAGCATTTATGACTATATTATCTATAAGAACAGTCGCTCAGTTTATAATGCTTCCAATACAAGTTCTAACTGTATACGCATTACAAAAAGCACTAAAACCAATAACTAAAAAATATTTATTTGATTAAAAGAAGGGAAAAAATATGGATATCGAGGAGTATTTAAAAAGATTTGATGCAGTTACAAAAGATCCAACACTAGATGCAATGGAATATTTCATGAAGGAATTTGATAATCCTCATAAAAAGACAAAATTCATACATATTGCTGGTACAAATGGAAAAGGCAGTGTATGTGAAATGATAAATAATATTTTAGTAAATGCTGGATACACAGTTGGAAAGTATATTTCACCACATTTAATTAGATATAATGAAAGAATGACAGTAAATAATAAAGAAATAACAGATAAAGAAATGAGTGATATTCTAGAAAAGTTATCTAAAAAAGTAGATGAATATAACAAAACTCATAATATTCCAGTAAAGGAATTCGAAGTTGTAACAAGCCTTGCATTAATATATTTCGCAGAAAAGAATTGTGATTTTGTTGTACTAGAAACGGGTCTTGGTGGAACAGATGACTGTACAAATATTGCAGATGGAATGATCTCAATTATTACAGATATCGGGCTAGATCACATGGACATACTTGGAAAAACGATTGAAGAAATAACTGATAAAAAGGCAGGAATTATTAAGAAGAATAATGACACTATAATGTATTATCAAGAAAAAGTAACAGATATTATCAAAGAAAAATGCAAAAAAGAAAATAATACATTGCACTTGATAAATAAGGAAGATATAAAGAATTATTCTTTTGATGAAAATTATCAAACTATTGATTATAAAGGTTACAAAAGCATAAAAATAAATTTAAAAGGTAGATGCCAAATATACAATGCAGAAATTGCTTTGGAGTGTATAGACCTTTTAAAACAAAAAGGATATAAGATAGGAAATGAAGCGGTAGAAACTGGATTAAGTACAGTTATACACAAGGCAAGATTTGAAATGATAAAACAAAATCCGAAGATAATATATGATGGCGGACATAACGAAAATGCTGCAAAAAATTTAGTTACAACCATAAATCAATATTATCCTGAAAAGAAAAAAGTATATATTGTATCTTTATTAAAAACAAAAGATTACAGAACTGTAATTAAAATTCTAACACAAGATAAAAATGGAGTATTTATCTTTACAACAGGTAATGATGCAAATAGATATGTTGATAAAGAAGTTCTATATAATGAAGCAAAGAAATATACAAATAATGTTTATAAAGAAGAATTGCTTGATGCTATAAAAACTGCTCAGAATAAATATAAAAATGAAATAATTATGATTGTTCGGAAGTTTTTATATATACAAAGATGTAATTAACAATTTATAGAGGTGACATACAAAATGATAGATGTTAGTAATTTAGATTACAAATATAAACATAGTGGAACTGTTTTACAAGATATAAATTTAAGAATAAATGAAGGAGAAGTTATAAGCATAATAGGAAAAAATGGCTCAGGAAAGTCAACACTTGCAAGGCTAATCTCAGCAGTTACAATGCCAAGTAATCGGAAGTATCTTAATAGATGGAATAGATACAAGGGATAAAGAAAGATTTTTAGAACTTAGAAAGAAAATAGGTATAGTTTTTCAAAATCCAGAAAATCAAATAATATTTAATAATGTTCATGACGATATGGTATTTGCATTAGATAATCTTGGCATAGAAGATAAAGAGGAAAGAATTAAAGAAGCATTAAAACAAGTTCAAATGGAAGAATATTTAGAAAATGATACTTATGAATTATCTCTTGGTCAAAAACAAAGAGTAACAATTGCAGGAGTACTTAGCATAAAACCTAAATATATTGTAATGGATGAACCAACAGCAATGCTTGATCCAGAAGGAAAAGAAGAAATAAGAAAAATTGTAAAAGAGTTAAAAGAGTTAGGCTATACAATTATATATATAACAAATATAATAGACGAAATATTTATATCTGATAGAGTAGTCATATTAGAAAAAGGAAGTATTATTAAAGAATTTAAAACAAAAGATATACTAGAAAATATAGAGTTTCTAAAAGACCATAATATAACAATTCCAAAAATTGTTGAACTTATGGAAGAATTAAAGAAAAATAACATTGATATAGATATTAATGATTTTATCTAGGAGATGGAAAAATGACATACATAATATCATTTATATTGTTTTTAATATATACAATAGGAATATTTTTTGTTAAAGAATACTATATATTTGCAATACTAGCATTGTTAAATATAATTTTAATATTTATACTAAAAGAAAATGTAAAAGATGCATTTATTGCGATATTAAAAATTTTGCCTTTCATCATATTTACATCTTGTATAAATATGATAATTGGTGGAGTAAATCACGGTCTATTAATAGGAATTAGACTAATACTTGTATGCAATATGACATATATTTTTGCAAAAAAAATGACATCTCGCAAATTGCAATATGTAATTGAAACTATATTAAAACCATTAAAAATTGTAAAAGTAAATCCAAGAGAAATAAGCATAATAGTTTGTATTGCACTTGCATTTATTCCGATAGTTCAAAATGCAATAACAGAGCTTAAATATTCTTTAAGAGCAAAAGGTTTTAATATGACGACTAAAAATATAATAAGAAAACCGAATTATATATTAGCTCCACTTATATCTTCTATTATAAAAAGAATAGGAGATATTGAAAATAGTTTAATATCAAAGGGATATGCTTAGGTCTATTGTTTTTATCTATAAAAAAATATAAAAATATCGATAAAAAACTTGAATAAAAAAAATATATAGGATATAATATAAAATATAAAAAAACACGGACAAGTATATTATTACTAAAATAAAATATAAAACAAAAGTAAAGTATATTAAAAGTACTGTATGCAAAGGATAAATGAAAAGAAAAACGTATAGATATTTTTTAATATGTTTTACTTTTATTTATATAACAAAACTACTAAAAGACTTTGACAATGGTATAGAAATATACTAGAAATGGAGGAAAAAATGGGAGAAGTTATAGTAATAACATCAGGAAAAGGTGGAGTTGGTAAAACAACTACAACGGCAAATCTAGGTGCATCTTTAGCATTAGAAGGAAAGAAAGTAGCATTAGTTGATACAGATATAGGACTTAGAAACCTTGATGTAGTTATGGGACTAGAAAACAGAATAGTATATGATATAGTTGATGTAGTGGAAGGAAGATGTAAATTAAGACAAGCCTTAATCAAAGATAAAAGATATGAAGAACTATATCTACTTCCAGCAGCTCAGACAAGAGATAAATCAGCTGTAAATGAAGACCAAATGAGAGAGCTTACAACTAATTTAAAAGAAAATTTCGATTACATATTAATAGACTGCCCAGCAGGAATTGAACAAGGTTTCAAAAATGCAGTAGCAGGAGCAGATAGAGCAATAGTAGTAACTACCGCAGAAATTTCTGCTATAAGAGATGCAGATAGAATAATAGGATTACTTGAAGCATCAGAAATTAAGAATTCAGAATTAGTAATAAATAGATTAAGACCTAATATGGTAAGAAAGGGAGAAATGATGGATGTAGAAGACATCGTTGACCTACTTTCAATAGATTTAATTGGTGTTGTACCAGATGATGAATACATAATCACACAAACTAATAAAGGAGAACCAGTCATATCAAACAAAAAAGCACCTTCCGGAAAAGCATATAAAGAAATCGCAAAAAGAGTACTTGGAGAAAATATCGAAGTAACTATACCAGGAAGAGAAAAAGGATTTTTCGCAGCAATAAAAAGACTATTTAGTAAAAAATAACAAATAATAAAACGAAGGTGGAATAAAAATGTTTGAAAATATAATAAATTTCTTCAAAAATTTACGGAAAAACAAATAAAAATAGCAATAATTCTAAGGATACAGCTAAAGAAAGATTGCATTTAGTTTTGATGCAAGATAGAGCTAATGTATCTGCTGACTTTCTAGATCTTATGAAACAAGAAATAATAGAAGTAATAAAGAAATATATAGATGTAGACGAATCCGCTATTGATGTTAGAATGACAAATAGACAAAACGAAGATGGAACAAGTGGAGCACCTGCACTATATGCTAATATACCAATAATGAGTATAAAAGATGATGTTCTAAGAGAAAAAATTAAAACAAAAGAAAAAGAAGAAGACAAAATTGAGAAGAAAGAAAATAAAGAAGAACCAAAACATGATGAAAAAAGCAGAGAAGATAAAAAAGATGCAGTAGAAAGTAAAGAAGAAACTCCAAAGGAAGACAATAAGGAAGAAACAAAGACTGAGGCTAATAAAGAAAACAAAGAAGAAACAAAAGATGAAAATGAACCCGCAAAAGAAGAAAAGGCAGAAACATCAAGTAAACATTAGAATAAATTTTAAGAGGTTTATATGAATAAAAGAATACTAAAAAATGTAGAATGGGGAATACTTATCTGCTCAATAGTCCTATTATGTATAGGATTAGTTGCATTATTTTCTGCAACTCAAGAACAAGGATATGAGGAGTTTAATAAACAAATCTTATGGGCAGTTATAAGTATTCCCATAATGCTTATTATAATATTTGTTGATTATAACTTAATAGCTAAAATTTCACCAGTGCTTTATGGACTTGTAATACTTGCACTTATTGCAGTTTTATTTACTGAGCCAATAAATGGTGCAAGCAGTTGGTTTAAAATTACAGAAACAATTACTATACAACCATCAGAGTTTGCAAAGGTTATTCTAATAATATTTTTATCATATATAATGGTAAAGTTGCAAAAAGATGACAGAAAAGAAATTAACAAAATATGGAAATTGGGACTTATCTTACTTATTGCAGGAGTTCCAATGGCATTAATAATATTGCAACCAGATTTTGGAACAGTTATGGCATTTATAGTAGCTGTTGCATTTATGCTATTTGCATCAGGAATAGATAAAAAATATATAATAGCAGTTATATTAATAATTGCGATTTCTTTACCTTTGCTATATTTCTTTATCTTGCCAGAACATGCTAAAACTAGGATAGATGTATTTTTAAATCCAGAATTAGATCCAAGAGGTGCTGGATATAACTTACTTCAATCAAAGATTGCAATAGGTTCAGGAGAACTCTTGGGAATGGGAATACTGATGGGAAATCAAACGCAGCTTCGGATACTTATATCCTAAAACCACAGACTTTATTTTCTCTGTAATAGGAGAGGAGTTAGGATTTATAATAGCAGCTGTTGTAGTTGTGCTATATGTAGTAATGATTACAAAGGCAATATATGTTGCTAAAACTGCAAAAGACGATATTCGGAGGATATATTGCAATAGGAATAGCTCGGAATATTTTCATTCCACATGATAGAAAATATAGGTATGACAATGGGACTTTTGCCAATTACAGGTGTACCACTTCCATTTGTAAGTTATGGTGGAAGTGCACTTATTACTAACTTTATATGTATAGGTTTACTTTTAAATATTAGTGCTAGACGTAAAAAAGCAATTTTCATAGATTAAATAAAAAATATTGAGGAACAAAAATGGAACTATTACACAAAATAAAAATTGGAGATGTAGAACTTGAAAATAATATAATACTTGCACCAATGGCAGGAATAACAGACCTGCCATTTAGGTTAATATGCAAAAGTTTTGGAGCAGGTGCTGTATGTACAGAAATGGTAAGTGCTAAGGCACTAATGTATGGAGATGAAAAAACTAAACTTCTTTTAAACACAAAAGGAGAAAAAAGACCAATTATTGTACAAATATTTGGAAGTGATATAGAGGCAATGAAAGTTGCAAGTAAGTATGTAGAAGATATCGCAGACATCATAGATATAAATATGGGATGCCCAGCACCAAAGGTTGTAAAAAATGGGGACGGAAGTAAGTTATTATTAGATATAGACTTAGCAGTAAGTATTGCAAAAGAGGTCGTTAATACAGTTTCTAAACCAGTAACAGTAAAACTTAGAAAAGGCTGGGATAATAAACATATAGTTTATGAAGAACTTCGGTAAAAGATTAGAAGAAGTTCGGAATAAAAGCAATTACACTTCATCGGAAGAACAAGAGAGGAATACTTTTCAGGAGATAGCGATTTAGATGCAATTAAAAATCTAAAAGAAAAATTAAGCATTCCAGTAATTGCAAATGGTAATATAAAAAATGAGAAAGATGCAAAAAAAGTGCTAGAATACACAAAAGCAGATGGAATTATGATAGCAAGAGGAGCACTTCGGAAATCCTTTTATATTTGAAAATATTATAAATTATTTAAAATTTGAAAAAGAACCAAATTCACTAACAAAAGAAAAACTTCTAGAAACAATAATAAAGCATATTAATTTAGAAATAGAAGAAAAGGGAGAGTACACAGGAATTCGCGAGATGAGAAAACATTTAGCGTGGTATACAAAGGGCTTAAAAAATAGTAGTGTTATTAGAAGTAGTATAAATACGATAGAAAATAAGGATGAACTAATAAATACTTTGACAGAATACTTTAATTTAATATGAATATATAAATAGAAAGAAAATATTCTTGAATTTAACAAGGGGAAAGCGAGGAAAAGAGTGAAAAAGAAGACAATCTTTCTATTTTTTATTTTTTTAATTTGTTTAATTATTTTAATATTTGCTTATAAATTATCAAAATTAGGAAATAATATAAATAAATCAGATGACAATAACATTTTAAATATTAGTTCATATGAAGCAACCATAGAAGTCCAAATTTATAGTAATAAAAATACAAATAAATATGTATTAAAACAAAAGTATTTGAGTCCAGATATTTTTAAGCAAGAAGTAATAGAGCCAGAAAATATAAAGGGGCTTACAACTACTTTTGATGGAACGAATCTCATTCTAGAAAACAGTATACTTAGCTTAAAAAAACTGTATGAAAGCTATAACTCTTTAACACGGAAGTTCTTTAAGTTTAAATTGTTTTATAGATGAGTACAAAAATATTGGTGGTACGATTGAAGAAAATGACGAAGAAAAAATAATTAAGGTAAAAACAGAAAATAACAATAAATATGGAAATTATAAAAAATTATATATAAGCAAAAAGACTAATTTACCAACTAAAATGGAAATATTAGATATTAACGAAAATATAACAGTTTACATATTATATAAGGAGATAGAGATAAATAAAACAAGTAAAGAAGAAATACTTGGGAAATAATATATCTCAAAACTAATAGTTAAAATATATCTGAAAATATATGCAATAATAGGAGTGAAACAATATGGTAATAAAAAGAGGAGATATGTTTTATGCAGATTTAAGTCCAGTGGTAGGATCAGAACAAGGAGGAATAAGACCAGTTGTAATCATTCAAAATGATACAGGAAACAAGTATAGTCCTACAGTTATTGCAGCAGCGATTACATCTCAAACAGGTAAAACCAAATTACCAACTCACATAGAAATAGGATCTCAAAACAATGGACTAAAATCAGATTCAATAGTACTAACCGAACAAATTAGAACTATAGATAAAAGCAGACTAAAAGAGAGAATTGGTCATATAGATGACAGTAATATAATGAATCAAATAAATAATGCAATACGGGGTTAGCTTTGGTTTAGATGAATAAAAAATAGGAGGGTTTCCCTCCTATTTTACTTCTGATTTTAACTTCTTTATAATTTCTATTTCTTGATAAAGCTGCTTAATATGCTCCTCTTTATTTTTCAATGCTTCTTCATATTCAGACATAACTGCAAGATAGTTTTCAGCATTTTCTCCTTTTTCAAATAGTAATCTCATATATTCTTTGTAATATTCTTCTTTATGCTTAGAACTTTTAGATTTTTCATCATATTTTTTTATCTTGTTTAATCTTTTTAATTCTTCTTGTATATATTTAACATAGTCCATTACACAACTAATTTCATATAGAGTATCATCAATAACAACTTTGAATAAAACTTTTAAAACTTTACCGTTGATTTTGCCGACTTTTGAGTCTGCAGATAATGCATCTAGTGCAACTGTTTGAGCAGTAGGTTCAGTTTCTTTTATTAGCAACTTTAAAGTTTCTGAAATGTTTATGTGAGTTGTATAATGCCTTTTTGTAACAAGTGCATCATATACATCGGCAATATGTATAATTTGAGCAAAATATGGTATATCTTTTTCAGTTAAGCCATTTGGATAACCAGAACCATCTAAACATTCATGATGATATAAAGCTCCCCCAGCATAAGGTCTGAGTTTTAGATCTTTCATACACATATTATATCCAATAGTTGTATGTGTTTTCATTATTTCAAATTCTTCATCAGTTAATCTAGTAGGTTTTGTTAATATTTCAACAGGTATAAATATTTTTCCAATATCGTGCAGATATGCAGACATTGTAGCTAAAATTGTAAAGGTTTTTCCTGCGTGAAGATATTCACAAATTCTACAAGTTAAGTTTGCTACATTTTCACTATGAATTCTAGTTAATCTATCTAGATTTTCAAGTACATTAAGCTGGTATCTCATTGTTTGATCTAGGTTATATGATTTTAAATTAGTAGAGTCATAGAAACTAAGTTCTTGATTTGATTTTAACATAATTTTTCTCCTTTGTATAAATTTATAATAACATTTATAATAAAAAAAATCAATAGATAAATTTGGTATTGCGATTTAAAATAAACTGTGATAAAATAACTAAAAGGAAATATTGGGGTGTCGCCAAGCGGTAAGGCATCGGACTCTGACTCTTGTCGTTATACCTCGAATAATAAATTTCGTAATACTTGAAATATAAGGCTTAGATGTTTTATACTAATAAAAAAATTATAAAACATCTAACCAAATATCTAACCAATTAGATATCTTTAAAAATATTGGGGTGTCGCCAAGTGGTAAGGCAATCGGCTCTGACCCGATCATTTCGCAAGTTCGAATCTTACCACCCCAGCCACGTCGCAACTAGTTAGTTTGACTAGTTGTTTTATTTTATAAAACAACATAAGTCAAAACACTGTTGCTCCTTGTTTCGAAAAAAGTATCGCTTTGCTAACAACTTTTTTCGAGGTTATTATCTGTAAATGTAAGTACATTTGATAATACATTTGCAGATTTATTTTTTGTATCTTTTTCTAAATGGGCATAGATATTAGCAGTAGTAGAATAAGTAGAATGACCTAACCAATCTTGTATTTCTTTCATAGGTATTCCTTTAGCAAGTAAAAGACTTGCACAAGAATGCCTTAAATCGTGAAATCTAATTTTTCTCAAAATATCTTTATTTTTATCCATTATTAAAGTGAAATGGTCTGTTACATACTCTGGTCTAAATAATTTACCCATA
>CANRFH010000021.1 GCA_947629835.1 uncultured Clostridia bacterium
AAGACAAAGAAAAAACTGTGCAAATTTGCTCAATTTTACTTGAGAACTTTTGCACAGTTTTATTATACAATTTACACAAAATTAAATCACCATAAACCATTTATTTGAATAAAATAATAAGAGGTTTATATCTATGAATTTTATACAAGAACAGATTAAAGCTATAAAAGAAAAAGATCCAGCTTTAACAAGCATAGTAGAAGTTTTTATGTATCCATGTTTTAAAGCTATGATTTATTATAAAATATCACATTATTTTTATAAAAAGAAACATTTTCTTATTGCAAGATATATAAGCGAGAAGGCAAAAAGAAAGACTGGAATAGAGATACATCCTGGTGCAACAATAGGAAAAGGATTATTTATAGACCATGGAACAGGTGTAGTTATTGGAGAAACTGCAATTATAGGAGATAATGTAACGATGTTCCATGGAGTGACTCTTGGTGGGACTGGTAAAGAAAAAGGAAAAAGACATCCAACAGTAGGAAATAATGTATTTATAGGGTGTGGTGCAAAATTACTTGGAAATATTACAATAGGAGACAATGCAAAAATCGGTGCAAATGCTGTAATATTAAAAGATGTACCTCAAAGTGCAACTGCTGTTGGAATTCCAGGAAGAATATTGAAAAAAGATTAACCGAATGTCGAAATTTGTCGAAAAATTTATATTGACAATAAAAATATATTGTTATATAAAATAGATAGAAGTTTTGATAAAATTTAAAATCAAAATTTTCTATCTATTTATTTTTTTATATTTTTCACAGCTTAGGAAAGACAAAAAAATTCTATTGGGAACTCTCCTAAAAGAAAAATCACAAAACAAAATTAAAAAAGGAAGGGAAGAATGTTTATGACAAACAATGAAGTAATGAATCCAACAAATGACTACATTTTTAAGAGAATATTTGGAAGGGAGGAGAATAAAGAAATAACTAAGGGACTAATAAGTGCAATAATAGGAAAAGAGATAAAAAATGTAGAACTAAATGAAAGCAGGATACTAGAAAAAGATTTAAGAGACGATAAAGTAGGAATATTAGATGTAAGAGCAAGACTAGATGATGAAACGATAGTAAATATCGAAATGCAGATAGTACAAAATAGTAATATAGAAAAGAGAATATTATTTTATTGGGGTAAGTTATATTATTCACAAATAAAGGAAGGAGAGAATTATAACAAACTAAATAAAACGATAGTAATACTAATAGCAGATTTTGAATTAGATAATTTAAAAGGATTAGATAAGTATCATACTAAATGGCAGATAAGGGAAGAAGAATATAGCACGAAAATATTGACAGACGTTTTGGAAATCGATATAATTGAACTAGAAAAATTAACAAAACAGTTAAAAAATAACGAGATAGATAAAAAGGATAAAGCAATGCTATGGTCACTGTTCATAAAGAATCCGGAAAGAATGGGGGAAAATGAAATGAGTGAGAATGAAGATATCAAGAGAGCAAAAGAAGAGCTAGAAAAGATTCAAGCGGATGAAAGAGAGCAAGAGCTAGCAGATTTAAGAATGAAGCATATAAGAGATACACAAGCAGTAGAAGAATATGGATATCTTAAAGGAAAAAAAGAAAAACAAAAGCAAGTTATACTTAATTTATACAAAATGAAAATGAAAATCGAAGATATAGCAAAAGTAGTAGAATTAAGCAACGAAGAAATAGAGAAAATAATAAAAGAAAATATATAATATAACTTCTATATTTAATTCTTTAATAAATTTAGATACTAGTTATAACTAAAATTATTACAAAAATATTAAATTTTTGTTACAAATTAGATAATGCTATATTATATCCTAGTAATATCAATGCATTTGGAAAAAATTGATATTATACATGACTTGTTATGTATAATAATATAAATCCAATATTTTTTGTTAAAATAAAACTGTTAAAATACTAAAAAATAACAAGAAACAACAAAAAATTTGGAGGGAAACAAATGACAAGAAACGCTAGAACCTTAGAGGCTGTACACACACACACACACACACACACACACATAATCAGTATATTAAAAGAAAAAGGTAATATAAGGACACACAGGACTTATACTTAATTTTGGTATAAGTTTTATGTGTCTTTTTGTTATATAAAAAATAAAAAAAGAAAGGATGAAAACTTATGAAGAAAAACGAAGGTATTACATTAATAGCACTAATTATTACAATAATAATCTTAGTCATATTGACAGCAGTAACATTAAATAATGTAATAGGATCAAACTTAATAGGCCTTGCAACAAAGGCAGCAGCAGACTATATAGATGCAGCAGAGGAAGAAAATGAAGTAATGCAAAAAACATTGGCATTGTCAGAAGGAAAAGCAACAGCAAAGGATAGTAAAGTACAACCAGGTGTAGAAGTAGCATCAGACACAGGAACAGAACAAGATGGAGAAATAAAATATAACTACACAGATGTAATGGGAAGACATGCAATGGTGCCAGAAGGATTTAAAGTATCAACAGATGTAGAAGAACAATTTATAGAAGATGGATTAGTAATAGAAGACAAAGATGGAAATGAGTTTGTATGGGTACCATGCTATTATAAAACAAAGCCAGAAGGAACAGCTGATGACGTACAACAATACATAAGTCATAAATATGAAACACAAAACGATCTATCTGGATCTACAGTAGAAAAAAATGGTAGTGGTTGGAAAACATATTATTATACTAATTACAGTGATTGGAAAGATGAGGCATCAGAGAGTGACAATAGCTATGGAAATGTAAGCGTAAAAAAATATGGAGGATTTTATATAGCAAGATATGAAGCAGGTTGGAATGGAGACCCTACTGTAAAAGTAGAGGCAGGGACTGACTATGTGAGTAGTTATGGTGCAGCACAACAACATCTAAGTGTAACTAATCAGAAACCTGTAAGTAAAAAAGGAGTATTTAGTTGGAATTTTATAAGTCAAAAAAATGCAAAAACAGTATCAGAGAATATGTACGATAATGGAACAACAGAAGGAAGTGTACAAAGTAAACTTGTAGACGGAGCAGCATGGGACACAGTAACAAACTGGATAGCAAACACAGGAGTAAATGTAACAACAAGTAGCAAATATGGAAATTATCTTGATACAGATTTAAGGTATAATGGTTTGTATGCAAAGCATATCTGGGCTGTAGGTACAGGTGATGATAAAACAAATCACTGGTTATGTGCAAAACACTTTAGCAATGGAGCTATTACTTTAAAGCAGGAGCAAATACAAAAACCATACGACGAAACGAAAGCTGGTAATTATGCAGATACGGGCATCGCTAATGGACAAAGTCACAACTATTACACAAGATACGAATTACCAACTGGAAGTTTGGAAAATTTCAAATTAAAGAATATATATGACTTAGCAGGAAATATGTGGGAGTGGACAACAGAAGTAGGAGGCCACACGGTAGCTACGGCAGAATCATCTACCACAGAAACAACCACAGCAACTACGAACAATAGTTCGTTCGCTGTCTTCCGCGGTGGTGGCTTCAATTCCGATGGTACTGATCATCCGCTTTGCTATCGCGATGGTGGCGGTAGTTCATCGGCTTTTATGCATGTCGACTTCGGGTTCCGTGTCGTGCTTTATGTAAAGTAGCACTGAACACTGCTAGGCTTAAAGCATTCAGCCAGAACAAGATTGAGATGTAACGCAAAATAAAATAATGCAAAGGATAATACTTAAAAATTGGAAAGAATAGAATATAAAAAAACAGAACTAATTTTAATTCCAAAATATGAAAGATATATGGAATACATGCTTGAAGTAATTCTCTTGAAATTACCAAGAACAGAAAAATATAGCATAGGAACAGAATATAAATTAGTGATGTATGAAACTTTAAAAGATATAATGTATGTAGATAAAATAATTAAAAAAGAAAGATTATATTTTTTAAATAGAATAGATTCAAATTTAAATACACAAAGAGTATTGCTAAGAATTATGTACAAGTATAGATGGATAAGTGAGAAACAATTTAAATACGTTATGAACGAATTAATAGGTGAGATAGGTAGAATCCTTGGAGGTCTGATAAAGTATTATGCCCAAAACACTTAGAAATCAATTCGAAAAAGCATTAACTTATGATAATCTAATGGAAGCTCATAGAAAGTGTCAATGTGCTAAAACAACAAGAGCTAATGTAATTAAATTTAATTTGAAGAAAGAAGAATATATAGCTTGGTTATATAATCAAATTAAAACTAGAAAATATAAACATAGTGGGTATAATCAATTCTATGTTACAGAGCCAAAATTAAGAAAAATTGAGGCATCTGTATATATAGATAGGATTGTACACAGATGGTGCTATGACAATTTCTTAGAGCCAGTATTTGTTCCTCAGTTTATAGATACTAGCTATGCATGTATAAAGAATAAGGGAATGCATAGAGCAGCTTTGGATTTACAAAAAGGTATGAAAAAATGCAAGAAAGAATATGGAGAGTATTACATTCTAAAAATGGATATTGCAAAATATTTTCAAAGCATTGATAAAAGAATACTTTTAAAGATTATACAGAAGAAGATAAAAGATAAAGACGTGCTGTGGATATTAAAGGAAATATTATATTCACAAGATAAAGAAGTTCGGCATTCCAATAGGGAATCTGACTAGCCAAATATTCGCAAATGTGTATTATAACGAAGTAGATCAATATATTAAGCATAAACTTAAAGTAAGATATTATTATAGATATATGGATGATAGCGTTATTTTAATGAAAGATAAAGCAAGTATAAAGCTAGTCAGAGAAAAATTAGAACAGTTCATCTGGAATGAATTACATTTAAAGTTTAATAGTAAAACTAATATATTCAAGAGTAAACAAGGCGTCAATTTTTGTGGATACAAGATAAATGAATATAGAATGAAATTAAGAGATAAAGGAAAAAAGAAATTAAAGGCAAAAGTTAAATATCTAACAAATCAAATTAAGTTAGGGGAAATGTCCTCTAAGGAAGCTAAAAAATATTTATGTGGGCATTATGGATATATGAAATATGCTAATGTCTACTCACTAAAAAGAAAATTATTTGCTTAATGCATAGGGATAAATCAGAATGTACATTGCGAGTTCGCTGTCATCCGCGGTGGTAGCTTCAATAACAATGGTACTAATAATCCGCTTTGCTATCGCAATGGTAACAATAGTTCATCAACTAATATGAATGTAAACATCGGGTTCCGTGTCGTGCTCTAATACAAATCGAGATTATGTATTTTACGGAATACATACAGTGAGGTATTAGTATTAAAGGGGTTTATTCCTTCCTAATTATCTAGGTAAATATGAATCGCATGTGAGATGTTAGTAAAGCAAAAAAAGCTTAAATACACAGTAATATGCAACTTTAAATTATTATGTATGAAATTTATGAATATTTGTTTTATATCAGGAAAACTGTATATTAAAGAAGATTTTAAATTTGTTTATAATGATAAAGCAAAGTTATCAGTCATTACGCTTTACATCGTAGTAACTGATAATGATAATAGAAAAAATTATATTATTGCCAAGGCATATAATGAGGAAGCTGATTACATAGTAAGCAGATATAAAAATGGAAATAATATTACATTTATTGGTGAAATGAGAGAAAATTATATTGAAATAACAAGCCTTTTCTGAACATATATATATTAGAAACAAGAGTACTTTGGTACTCTTGTTTCTGCTTTTAGATTAATCAACGTAAACTTTGACAAATACCATTATAATTAAACTGTATAATAGTTTCGAAAATACTTGCAAAATTGCCTAAAAAGTGATAAACTTGACCTATGTAAAAAAGGAGAGATTAGTATGATAGATATAAAACTTATAAGAGAAAATCCAGATTTAGTTAAAGAAAATATTAAAAAGAAATTCCAAGATAATAAACTAGAACTAGTTGATAAGGTATTAGAGCTAGACAAATTAAGCCGTGAAATATCTTTAAAAGGCGATAATTTAAGAATGAGTCGTAATAAACTAAGTGACCAAATTGGAACCCTATTTCGCGAAGGTAAAAAAGAAGAAGCAGAAAAAGCAAAACAAGAAGTTGTTTCTATCAATGAAGAACTAACTAAAAATGAAGAATTAGAAGAAAAATACAAAAGTGAAATAAAAGAGATAATGATGAAAATACCAAACATTATGCATCCATCTGTTCCAATAGGAAAAGATGACAGCGAAAATGTAGAAAATGAAAAATTTGGAGATCCTTATGTTCCAGAATATGAAATACCATATCATACAGACATAATGGAAAGTTTTTCAGGTATAGATTTAGACTCTGCAAGAGATGTTGCAGGAAATGGTTTCTATTATTTAACTGGGGATATTGCAAGATTACATTCTGCTTTACTTTCTTATGCAAGAGATTTTATGATAAATAAAGGATTTACTTATACAATCCCTCCATTTATGATTAGAAGTGACGTAGTAACTGGCGTTATGAGTTTTGAAGAAATGGATGCAATGATGTATAAAATAGAAGGAGAAGACTTATATTTAATCGGAACTAGTGAACATTCTATGATTGGTAAATTCAAAGGAAAAATATTAGACAGCGATAAATTACCGTATACAATGACATCATATTCTCCTTGTTTTAGAAAAGAAAAAGGTGCACATGGTATAGAAGAAAGAGGAGTATACAGAATACACCAATTTGAAAAACAAGAAATGATAGTTGTTTGTGAACCAGAAGATAGCTATGAATGGTATAATAAAATGTGGTCATATACAGTAGAGCTATTTAGAAGTTTAGACATACCAGTTCGTACACTAGAATGTTGCTCAGGAGATTTAGCAGATTTAAAAGCTAAATCTTGTGATGTAGAAGCATGGAGCCCAAGACAACAAAAATATTTTGAAGTAGGAAGTTGCTCTAACTTAACTGATGCACAAAGTAGAAGATTAGGAATTAGAATAAAGAAGAAAAATGAAAAACAAACATATTATGCACATACTTTAAATAACACTGTAATTGCACCACCTCGTATGCTAATTGCATTTTTGGAAAATAATTACAACCAAGATGGAACTGTAAATATTCCAGAAGTATTGTGGCCATATATGGGTGGAACTAAAAAACTAATACCAAATAAAAAAGGAAATAATTAAATGATAGTAAAAAATCCAAAGTTTGAAATATCAGCTGTAAGTCCAAAACAATACCCAACTAAAAATTTACCAGAAGTTGTACTTGCTGGTAAGTCAAATGTACGGAAAATCTTCCTTTATAAATACATTAATAAATAGAAAAAATTTAGCAAGGACAAGCCAAGAACCGCGGAAAAACCAGACAAATTAATTTCTATAATATTGATGACGAATTTTATTTTGTAGATTTGCCTGGATATGGGTATAGCAAAATGTCAAAAACTGAGCAAGATAAGGTTCGGAAGATTTATAGAAGAATATCTATTTTCAAGAGAAGAAATAGAACTAATAATACTTATATTAGACATTAGACATAAGCCAACTGAAAATGACAAGCTTATGTATGAATATATAAAGAAAACGAATAAACCATATATGATAATAGCAAATAAAGCAGATAAAATAGCTATGACAAAAGTAGAAAATAGTTTACAAGATATAAAAAAGGAACTTAAAATGGAAGAAAAAGAAATAATCCTTCCATTTTCAGCAGAAAGAAAAATATATACAGAAGAAGTTTGGAAAAATATAAATAATTGGAGTGAGTAAATAAGTGAAATTAGAGGCTGATAATGAGACATTAGCAGAAAATAAAGTTTTAATTCTATATTTATTATCTATCATAGACAAACCAATTAACAATACTGATTTATATAAAATAGTATTGTCTATTCAAGATGTGAATTATTTCTATTTTCAACAATTCCTATTAGACTTAGAAGAAAACGATTATATAATGAAATATACAAAAGAAAATAACGAATTATATGAATTAACAGAAAATGGAAAAAATACATTAGATTTAACATTAGATATGCTCCCCGGGATTATAAAACTAAAAGTAGATACAAATATAAAAGGTGAGCTTAAAGAGATAAAAGATGAATCAGCAGTAAAGGCTGAATTTGTCCCCGTTAGTGAAAATGAATTTATAGTAAAATGTAAGATTAGAGAAAATAATGCTACAACATTTGAAATAAAAACACTAGCAACTTCAAGAGACCAGGCAGTAGATATTGTAGAAAACTGGAATCAAAATGCAGGAAAAATATATTTAGATGTGACTAAAATGTTAAATGGAAAAAAAGAAGAAAAAGGAGAGTAAAGCTTATGGCAAAAAATGAAAATTTCGTACAAGATATAGCAAATATTGATGAAGATTTTGCTAAATGGTATACAGATATAGTTATAAAAACTGAACTTGCAGACTATACAGATACAAAAGGATGTATAGCTATAAAGCCTTATGGATATGAAATCTGGGAAAATATTAGAAATTATGCTGATAAATTATTTAAAGAAAGCGGAGTTAAAAATGTATATTTTCCTTTATTAATACCAGAAAGTCTTTTACAAAAGGAAAAAGACCATGTTGAAGGATTTGCACCAGAAGTAGCATTTGTTACAGAGGCTGGTGGAGAAAAATTAGACGAGAGATTAGTTATTAGACCTACATCAGAGACAATGTTTTCTGTTCTTTATTCTAAATGGCTAAAATCTTGGAGAGATTTACCAATGGTATATAATCAATGGTGCTCAGTTCTTAGATGGGAAAAGGAAACAAGACCTTTCCTTCGTTCTCGTGAATTTTTATGGCAAGAAGGACATACAATTCATGAAACAAAGGAAGAAGCAATTGATAGAACTTTAAAAATGTTAGAGATATATGCTAAAATAGTTGAAGATTTTCTTGCAATTCCTACATTAAAGGGAAGAAAAACTCCAAAAGAAAAATTTGCAGGAGCTGAAGAAACATATACAATAGAGACTTTAACAAGAGATGGAAGAGCACTTCAAGCAGGAACATCACACTATTTTGGACAAAACTTTACAAAGCCTTTTGATGTAAAATTCCAAAACAGAGAAGGAAAAGAAGAATATGCATATCAAACATCTTGGGGAATTAGCACAAGACTTATAGGAGCTATAATTATGGCACATGGAGATGAAAGAGGACTAAAACTTCCACCAAAAGTTGCTCCAATCCAAGTTAGAATTATACCTATTGCAATGCATAAGGAAGGTGTACTAGAAAAGGCAGAAGAAATAAAAAATCTATTAGCAAAAGATTTTAGAGTAGATGTAGATGCAAGAGATCAATTTTCTCCTGGATATAAATTTAATGATTGTGAATTAAAAGGAATACCAGTTAGACTAGAAATAGGACCTAGGGATATAGAAAACCGGTGAATGCGTTTTAGTAAGACGTGATACAGCAGAAAAAGTTACTGTAAAATTAGAAAATATAAGCGAAGAAATCGCAAAGATGTTAGAGGACATACATAACAATATGTTTGAGCTTTGCAAAAAAAGATTAGAAGAAAAAACATTTATTGCAAAGACAATGGAAGAATTTGAAAAACAAATTAATACAAATCAAGGATATATAAAAGCAATGTGGTGCGGAAGTGAAGAATGTGAAGACAAAATAAAAGAACTAACAGGAGCACATTCAAGATGTATGCCATTTGAAGAAGAACACGTATCAGATACTTGTGTTTGCTGTGGAAAAGAAGCAAAGCATTTTGTCGTTTGGGGTAGACAATATTAGAAATTCTTTATAATAAAGGAGAAGAATTATGGAGATTATGGATGGTAAAGCTCTTGCTAAGAGTATAAGAGAAAACCTAAAATCTGAAGTAGAAGAACTAAAAAAACAAGGCAAAATTCCAAAACTTGCTGTTATACTTGTTGGTAATGACAAGGCATCTCAAATATATGTAAGAAATAAAAGCAAGGTTTGTATGGAGCTTGGAATAGAATATGAAGAAATATTACTTGAAGAAACTATAAAAATGCAAGAATTATTGGATATAATTGATAGCTTAAATAATAGAGAAGATATAAAAGGAATACTTCTTCAAAGCCCAATACCAAAACATTTAGATATAAATGAGGCATTTAGAAGAATAAAACCAGAAAAAGATGTTGATGGATTTAATCCAGTAAGTGTTGGAAAGCTTTGCTTAAATCAAGACACATTTGTATCTTGCACACCTTTTGGAATATTAAAATTGCTAGAAGCATACGGTGTTGAAATAGATGGAAAAGATGCAGTAGTTATTGGAAGAAGTAATATAGTTGGAAAACCTATGGCATTAAGTCTATTAAATAAAAATGCAACAGTAACAGTTTGCCATTCTCATACAAAAGACTTATCAGAAATTACAAAAAAAGCTGATATATTAGTTGTAGCAATAGGAAAAAAACACTTTGTTACAGCTAATATGGTAAAGGAAGGAGCAGTTGTAATTGATGTAGGAATCAACAGAACTGACGAAGGACTTTTCGGAGATGTTGATTTTGAAAATGTAAAAGAAAAAGCATCGTACATAACACCAGTACCTGGGGGAGTTGGTCCTATGACGATAGCAATGCTTATGACTAATTTAGTTAAAGCTACAAAAAATAGTTAAAATTTTAAGTTTATAGTTTTAGTTAGATATATAAATCTTTTTGAAGGAATCTTTTAAATCTTGAAAGGAAAGATGTATATGAAAACTATAACTATAAATGATGAAGAATATCCTAGCAAATTAAGAAATATATATGATCCACCAAAAAAATTATATGTTTTAGGAAATTATAAAATATTAAATAATTTTTCAATAGGTATTGTGGGAACGCGAAGATGCACAAAGTATGGAAGTGAAATTACAAAATCATTATCATATAATCTAGCAAAGTATGGTGTAAATATTGTAAGTGGCATGGCAATTGGGATAGATACATCAGCACATATTGGAACTATTCTTGGCAATGGAAAAACAATAGCTGTCTTAGGAAGTGGATTTAAACATATATATCCAAAAGAAAATATAAACTTATTCAATAAAATAATAAAAAATCGCGGAGTAGTAGTCACAGAATATGAAGAAGATGAGTATCCAATGCCTGAAAATTTTCCTAAAAGAAATAGGATAATAAGTGGACTAAGTGATGGAATAGTAGTTGTTGAAGCAGCAAAGAGAAGTGGAAGTTTAATTACTGCTGATTTCGCTTTGGAGCAAGGAAAAAATGTCTTTGCTGTTCCTCGGAAACATTAATTCAAGGGTATCAGAAGGTACAAATAACTTAATTAAAGATGGCGCAAAGCCGGTTACAAATATATTCGATATATTAGAAGAATATTATTGATTTATTTTTGTTAGTATAGTAGAATAAAATAAGTAAAAACTTAGGAGGAAAAATTTTGAATAGAACTAATGATATAGAGAAAAATTTAGATTATTTAGACTTAGATTTAAATAATATACCAGAGATATTATTAAATAAAATAGATAATGCAGAAATGAAACCTGCAAGGAACTATGAAGAAAAGAAATATAGGGTATACAAATACGTTCCGATAAGTAAAATAAATATATTTTTAACAAGAGCAAACAGATTAAATTCTATACATGAAAAGTGCAAAATGGCATCTCACATTTATTCATACTTAGTACCAGAAGGCGAAGAGGGAATCTTGAAACATACTATATTTTTAAAAATGATACAAGATATGAATATAGAAGAAATAGAAGAAATTGAAGAAGAACAAAAGAAGTTAGAAAATGTAATTCCTTTTAAAGTAAAATATAGAGAAAATTATTTATGGCAAATATATTATTCTGAATATTCTGAAAGCTATTATATGTTAGCACCAGTAGAAGATTTAGACTATTCTTGCCTTTTTTATTTGATAAAAAAGCAAATACAATATCAAAAAACTGGTAAAGATGAATTAATATTTGTTCCAATAAGTTATTTAGACTATTCAAAGAAGTATTATTCTAAATCACAAATATCAGATATAGAAAAATATTTATGGCAATTTACAAAAGATTGGCCACTTATGTATGAGGTATATGACAAAGAAGGAAATATGAGTTTCCAAATAGTTGGAAATACTGAGGTATATGAAAAAGTAATTAGTACATATAAAGTAGTTTTAAAAACGAATGAAGAAGCAACTAAGTTTTATAAACTTATAAAAGCACTATTTATTCTAGAAACAGAGTTCCCTCATAGATATAAATTTGAGGCAAGAATTGCTGAGAACCGGAGGTCTTGAATTTTTATCTGGATCAAAGTTAATAGATTATGATTCTTTAAGTAAATTTATAAAAGAAGAATTTTTAAAAAATAAGTTATCAAGCGAAGAGCTAAACGAAAAAATAGTAGAACTAAACAGTAGATTAGAAGAATTGAAGCTTATTGAGAAGAACAAAGAAGAAGAATACGCTATTCGACAAAAACAAATTGCAATCTATCTAGAATGTAAGAAAAGTTTCTTTGGAAGAATACGTTATTATTTTAAAAAGAAAAAAGATATAAAGGAATCTAAAGAAGACAAGGAACAAGTGCAAAGAATTGAAGAAGAAAACGTAGATCCAGAGCAGTTAATTTATGAAACAAAAGAATACTACACAATAGAAAATTTGATTGATATAACCAAAATTTTAGACAGAATAGAAAACCAAATAAAAAATGTAACTTTGGATATAAATGCTTTGGAGAGGTCAGTTGATAGATTAACTAGAAAGAATCAAAATGCAAAAAATTATATAGATACAATTGAAGAACATAAAAAGAGTATATTTGAGTTTTGGAATTTTGTAAACAAAGATAATGTACTTCGGATTAAATGAACCAGAAGTTATAGAAAATACTAAAGAAATAGAAAAAATATTTGATTATGAAGAAGATATAGAAGAAGTAGGAGAAAAGCTTGATAAAAAGAATAGAGAAACATTTTCAAAAGAAGAATTTGACAGTATATTTATAACAAGTACAGAAAGCTTGGAAGATATTAATATATTAAGACAAAATGAAAATGCAGATTTTGAAAAGCGTATTAATGCATTAAAAGAAGAGGCTTTGCAGACAGAGATATTGTTCTCATCAGAGGATTTTGATATATTTGGATCTATGTCAGAAGATAGAACTAAAATAAATAATTTAGGAAGTCATAAACATAGAGAGATAAAGAAAAGCAAGTTTAGGCTTTTAGATATAACAAAAAATACAACTAATGAACAATATATAAATCGTTTGCAAGAAATAACTAAAAGCTTAGATAAAGCAATAGAAAAAGCTGAATTTGGATTTGACTTAAATGCTTTTTATGCAAGCACAGCACAGTTAAATAATAAAGAATATGATATTTTATCAATTAATCCAAAAAATGCATTAGAGGCTTTGAAAAATTGTGATAAAATAAATTTATATAATATAAAGCTAAATAAGAAAACAAAGGCTATTGCATTAACTAATATTGTTTATTTTGACAATAATAATCAAACACTTCCTTTGGGGATGAATGTATCTGATAAAATTTTAGTAGATATGAGTAAACTAAAACTTGAATTAAAGAAGCAAAAACTATTTAGAATAAATCAAGAAATAGACGAACTTAATGCAAAAACAAAGATTATATGTGTATATGAGTATGAAGATATAAAGGACTGATTGCAAAAAATGAAAGAAAATAAAGTAAAGAAAAAGAATAAGACTTACAGATTTATACTTACTTTAATTATATTGTTTATTGCTATGATTTCTATTTATACAATCTTTTTATCTAAATATAAAGAAACAAAGACAAGGAATATATTTGAAAATCTTGAGGAAACACAAGCATCTCTTACAGAATATATCGTTTATGGTACACATTTAAGAATAAAAGGAAATCTAGCAATAGACAATGAAAATGTCCAAAGCGTAAGTTTATGTTTGCAGACAATTAATGAAAAAGATATAGAAAAAGAATTGAAATATATAAATGCTAATAACGGTATAGAGTTTTATACCTCAGAACTTATAAATGAAGGAATAGACCTAGAACAAATGGGCATAAATGAGTATTATGCAATGATAAAAGTTGAATATTTAAATAATAAAGTTAAGTATTATTCTATAAAAAATGATACTGAATACCCTAGCATAGAATATTACACAATTACTAAAAATGGCAAAAATAATAAGATAGATATATTATTTGGAAAAAACATACATGATTTTATGATGATTACAGTCAAGAATGCCTATCTTCCAAGTGATGTATATGATATAGTAATAGATGCTGGACATGGTGGAAATGATCCGGGTGCAGAAAATGGGGAATATAAAGAAGCAGATTTAGCTGTAAAATGTACTAATGGAATAAAAGAAAGACTAGATGCTCTTGGATTAAAAGTGCTAGTTACAAGAGATGGAACAGAGGGCAAAGAATATAATGCAAGTGACGTTTATGCAGAAGAGCGGAAAAGCAAATGTTATTGGAAGATCAGGAGCTAAATATGTATTTTCAGTACACTTAAATAGCATAGAAGAGCCAAACTCAGAAAGTGGTGTTGAGATATATGCACCATCAAAGATGAACCTAAATTTTGCTAAAGCATTTGCGGATAATATAGTAAAATATGCAAATACAAATTATTCTACTTTAAATCCAACATATAAGGTAGCAAATGGTGTTTATGTAAGAACATTTAAAGCTTCGGAAATAGAAAATTCTGCAAATGAGGCAAAAGCAAAAGGATATAAGCCATATGATATAACAGAAGACACACCATATTTATATATGGTAAGAGAAACAGGAGGAATTGCAACAGGAGCTTATGTGGATGGAAGAAATGAAAGAGTAGGTAGAAATGTACTATATAATTCAAATATAGGATTAGAGGCATATTTACTTGAAATAGGATATATAAATAATGACAAAGATTTAAGAAATATACTTAATAATAATCAAGGATATATTAGAGGAATTGTTGAAACAATTAAAGAGCACTTAAACATGGATTAATTATATGGTTTGGATTAGCAATATAGAAATCTCTCTATGTTGTTAATTTGATTTTAAAGGAAAACATAAATTTGCAAAAAGACTAAAAATATGGTATAATTATAATATAAATAGCCAATTAGCTAAAATTTTGAAACAGAAAGGATATAGAGACAATGAAGAAGCACATCTGGAAGAAGATCCTTGGCATCAGCTGCTTATTGATTTCTGTCCCTCTTTGGGTGGTTTTCAGCAACGCAGATCCGTTTATGTCCGAGCACAAAAATGTTGTGTTGCAATTGCTCTTCAACTGCGGCTGGGGATATGGTCTTGCAACCATCCTAAGCATTGCTGGTTTTGTCTTGACTTTTGGAGTCGAGTGGCTGATAAAGTTAATCAGCTTGATAAACCAAGGGAAGCCGGCGCGTAAACGGTAAAAAAGAGATCTGCAGTTTCGACTGCAGGTCTCTTTTTATCTAATAGGAAATTTCTCCGAAATTCCTATTAGATAAAAAGGCTGAACGCTTGCCCTTTAAGCTTTCTCGCCTCTTGGGCTCGAAACTTAAATCGGGCACAACAAAGAGCGCCTAGGCGCTTTGTTCGCTAAAAATTCAAAAAATTATTGTAAAACTCTTGACACGACAAGGGTTTATGATATAATTACATTATGAAAATTCGCAGGAGGAAATAAATGGAAAACGCTACTAAGTTTTTTCAATTTAATGACAATTTTGATGAACTGAAAGACGAAGAATTGCTTTCTCTTATTAAATCAGGCAATAAAGAGGCTCTAGATTATCTTCTAAACAAATACAAAGAACTTGTATATATGAAAGTAAGCAAATATTTTATGATTGGTGCAGAAAGAGACGATATATTTCAAGAAGGAATGATAGGCCTATATAAAGCTATAAAGAGCTATAAAGAGGAAAAGCATAACTCATTTAAAACTTTTGCAAATATGTGTATAGAAAGACAATTAATTACCGCAATAAAAACTTCAAACAGGCAAAAACATATGCCACTTAATTCATATTTATCATTAAATACATCTACTTATGAAGAGGATGAAGATAAAACTTTATTAGATGTATTAAACAATAAAATGGTTGAAGATCCACTTGATACTATAACAAAGAAGGAATATTATAAAACAGTAGAAAATGCCATAGACAAATCATTAAGTGATTTTGAAAAACAAGTTTTGATAAAATTTATAAACGGAGAAAGCTATGTAAAAATTGCCGAAGACCTTGAATCTCCTGTAAAATCAATAGATAATGCAATACAAAGAATTAGAAAAAAAGCTATTAAGAATATAGCAAATAAAGATGAAGCATAAATCTAGCATTGTTAAACTATGCTAGATTTGTTATTAAAGCAAAATGCTACCATAGCTCAGTCGGTAGAGTGCAGCCTTGGTAAGGCTGAGGTCACGGGTTCGATTCCCGTTGGTAGCTCCAATCCAACCAAGTAAAAAGTTCTAAAATTTGCAAATTTACATAAAAAATGGTATAATATAAGTATGAATATTCGTGGGTACAGCGAATTAAAGAAATGTACCATTTAAGTATACCCTGAAATTTGTTTTGAAGGGTAAACTAAATTTGGAGAAAAAGACATGAGCGAAAAAGAGAGAAAGACACGGCAGAGGAAGATAAACGTTTGCACTATGATAGTCATTATTATGGTAGCTATTATCGCTATAATCGGACTTATAAGCATCGGCATATTTGGCGGATGCAAGATCCTTGGATATGACATCGAGATATCCAAGCCGGACCCTATGAATGAACCCCAGTCAGCACTTCTTGACAGCCCCAACAACCAGTATCATATTCTTCAGCAGGTTGATAACAAAGACGAGTTTTGGAGGACTGTTGAGAATATGGAATTAAATCAGCAGGTAGAAGTAATCTACTATACTGCTATTCCTTATCAAAGGAATGACGGTACGTGGGGTAACATTTATATTACGTCTTATCAGACAAGATAGAATTACTCCAAAAAAATCAGAGATCTTTTAGATCTCTGATTTTTTTATAAATATTAAGTTTTTATTCCATTTTTTTGCTAATAGTTGCATATTTTTTTAATTTCTCATAAGCTAAGTAATTTACAGAACCAGCAGGGAAGTTACCATTTTTATCTTTCTTACCAGCAGGTACACCAGTTAAAACTTCTATACCTTCTTCAATAGAAGAAATTGCATATATATGAAACTTACCAGCTTTTACAGCTTCTACAACTTCATTGCTAAGATTTAAGTTTTTAACATTTTGTATTGGAATCATAACACCGTGAGAACCATCTAATCCTCTCATTTTGCAAACACTGAAAAATCCTTCAATTTTTTCATTTACACCACCGAATTGGTTGAATTTCACCTTTTTGGTTTACAGAGCCAGTAACTGCTATTGCTTGATTAATTGGAACTCCTGATAAACTTGAAAGCAAAGCGTAAAGTTCTGTACTAGAAGCACTATCTCCGTCAACTCCATTATATAATTGCTCAAAACATATACTTGCAGAAAGGGAAAGAGGAATATCTTGTGCAAATAATTCTCCAATATATCCACTTAATATAAGTACACCTTTTGAGTGAGTAGAACCTGAAAGTTCAACTTCACGTTCAATGTCTATAATACCAGACTTACCTGTGAAAGTATTTACAGTAATTTTAGAAGGCTTTCCAAAACTATAATCTCCAACGTTCATTACACTTAATCCATTAATTTGTCCGACAGCAAAACCAGATGTATTTATTAGCAAAGTATTATCTTTTATCATGTCTGAATATCTATCATCATATTTTTTAACTCTTTGAATTTTTTCATCGATTGCCTTAGTTATAAAATCTTCTGTTACAACTTTTGAGTGAGCAAGACCTGCCCAAGTTGCAGCCTCTGCAATTACTTGTGATAAATCATTAAATCTAGTAGAAAGTTTTGTTTTATCATTAGCTAAACGAGAAGCATATTCTATCATTCTTGCAACAGCATTTTTATCAAGATGTGGTAAACCTTCTTTCTCACAGAAAGAGTGAAAAAACCTAGCAAGTCTAAGAATATTTTCATCATTTCTTGGCGCATCTTCTGCAAATTCTACCTTTATTTTAAATAATTTTCTAAAATCAGGATCCATACGAAGAAGTGTGTGGTATATATTTGCATTTCCAATTAATATAACTTTTAGATCCAAAGGAATAGGCTCAGGTTTTAAAGAAACCATAACCATTGCGGCTCTTTGTTCTAAACTATTATCAATACTAAGTTCTTTAATACGAAGAACTCTTTTTAAATTTTCATAGCATACAGGATTTGTAAGCAAATCTTCTGCCTGGAAAATTATATATCCACCATTAGCCTTATGAAGAAGACCAGCTTTAAGCATTGTATAGTCAGTTCTAAGAGCTCCCATATAATTTTCATATTCTAATTTTCCAAAAAGATTCTGGAATGAGTAGTTTGAATCCATTATAACAGGAGCACCTTCTAGTTTACTATTATCTACAAATAAATTAACCCTATAATTTAACCAAGGCTTATTAGCATCTTTATGAAGAGCTTGAAAAGGTTGTTGCTGTTGCATGTTAGCAGTAGAAGAAGGGGATGTAGGCTCCAAAAATAGATGGACATTTTTCACAATATCCTTTTTAATATTATCTAAGAATTGAGAAATTATCTTATTTCTTTTATATTTTGATTTTATATAATTTATATGAACATTAACAGTTAGAAGAGAAATATTTGATTGCCATTCTTGGATTTTAGTTTCTGATTGTTTTTCTATCATTTTGATTTCTGAGATTGTAGCCATTATTTGCTCTTGAACAATATTAGATTTTTCTTCAAATTCTTTTTTTATTTTTTCATCTAATTTATTAAATTCTTCTTCTTCAAGAGTCTTACCTTCGTAAATAGGCATCATATATATACCGGTTTTGTGCAGTTTTTACTTCAAAACCGTGTTTCATAGATTCTTTATTAAGTTTTTCTAAAAGGATACTTCTTTTTTGCTCATATTCTTGCTTAATCAAAGCCTTTTCTTTCTCAAAGTCTTCATTGTTAAAAGTTTTATTAATATCTGCTCTTACATCCTTTATAAAAGTTTCCATTGTTTCTTGAAATTCAATTCCTTGACCAGCAGGGAGAGATAGAGCAATAGGTTCATTTGGATTATCAAAGTTATATAGATAGCACCAATCACAAGGTGCTTTTTTCTTTTTAGAAATTTTGTCTAAATAATTTTTAGTATACATTGTTTTACCAACACCACTTGG
>CANRFH010000022.1 GCA_947629835.1 uncultured Clostridia bacterium
TCAAATATAAAGAGAGAAAGAGCTTAGACAACAATTATATTGTTTAAGCTCTTTTTAAAAAAGTGTCCGGATGTCAGGTCCATTAGTGATGTTTAATTCACTATAAAATAAAAATAGATAGATATATTTGTTAGTAAGGTAACTGAAATGGAGTGTATTTTATCACTATTTTTAAGATAGATTGTGATCGATCTATCTTTTTTAATGCAAAAAAGAAGTTCAATATACCAGACCATTCAATGTACCGAACTAATAATTTTGGAGTAGGTTATGAAAAGAAAAAATAATTTATATGATAATATGTATAAAATGGAAAATATAAAAGAGATATTTAATGAGATATGTAGAAATACAAAAAACAAAAGAAAAGTACAAAGATTTATGGAGTACAAAAGTATAAATATTACTAGAATATACAATATATTAAAAAATCGTGAATATGTACCTGGACCATATAATAGATTTACGATATATGAACCTAAGGAAAGAAAAGTAGTTAGCCAAAATATGATTGATAAAGCAGTAAATCATTTAGTATCAAGACATATACTTATGCCAGCACTAGTAGGTTGCTTAATAGATGCTAATGTAGCAAGTAGAGAGGGAAAAGGTACTCATCAAGGAATAGAGCTTTATAAAAAGTATAGAAGAATTTGTAATAGCAAATATAGAGATTATTATGTGCTAAAATGTGATATAAGTAAGTTTTTTTATAGTATAAATCATGATATATTAAAAGAAAAATTAGAAAGAAGGATAAAGGATAAGGATGCTTTAAAGATAGTATATGACATTATTGATAGTGAAAAGCTAGGTCTTGGGATAGGAAATATGACGAGCCAAATACTTGCTATTTTTTATTTGAATGATATGGACCATTTTATAAAAGAGGAATTGAAAATAAAATACTATGTAAGATATCAAGACGATTTTTTATTATTTTCTGAATCGAAAGAATATTTGAAATTTTGCTTAAAAGAGTTAAGGAATTTCTTAAAAAAGGAGGGGTTGAAACTTAATAATAAAACTAGAATATATAAAAATACCAATAATTTTATTTTCTTAGGAAGAAATAATAAGGGGAAATATGCAAAGTATAGATATATGAAAAGAAGATTAAATAGTAAGAAAAAAAGATATTATAATCAAAACATAAAGCTTATAAATTTAAGCTGTACAATGTTATCATATAAATATCTTTCTAAAAAAATGTAATTGAATATTAGGGGTAATTCTAATCTCTTTATAAAATAAAAAATATCTTATAAAACTATTTGCAAAAATATAATTAAATGATATAATTTACAATGAAAATATAGACAAAAATGCAATGGAGGTAATATATGGGAAATATAGTTGTTTTAGATGAATTAACTATAAACAAAATTGCAGCAGGCGAGGTTATAGAGAGACCATCTTCAGTAATAAAAGAGATGGTAGAAAACTCAATAGATGCTGAGGCTAAAAATATTAGTGTAGAGATAAAAAATGGTGGAATATCATATATAAAGGTAACAGATGATGGAAAAGGTATCGAAAGAGATGATGTAGAGTTATCATTTGAAAGGCACGCAACAAGTAAAATAAGACAAGCAGATGATTTAAATGAAATTAAATCAATGGGATTTAGAGGAGAGGCATTAGCAAGTATTGCAGCAATAGCAAAAGTTGAAATGAGAACAAAGACAAAGGATAGAGATACAGGAGCAAGAATTGTAGTTGAAGGAGGAAATATAGTTGAAGTAGAAGAAGTTGGTTGCCCAAATGGAACTTCTATTACAGTAGAAAACCTATTCTATAATACTCCTGTAAGATATAAATTTTTAAAAAAAGATTATACAGAAACAGGATATATAGAAGATGTAATAACAAGACTTGCACTAATACATCCAGATATCTCATTTAAGCTAGTAAATGCAGGAAAAACAATTATTTCAACAAATGGTGATGGCGATATTAAAAATGTAATATACAGTATTTATGGAAAAACAGTTGCATCAGCTTGTTTAAATGTAAACTATGAATATGAAGGAATAAATATAACTGGTGTTGTTGGAAAACCAGAAATTGCAAGATCTAACAGAGCAAACCAAATGTTTTTCGTAAATAAAAGATATATAAAAGATAAGATATTATCTAATGCAACAGAGAAAGCATTTAAGGGAATGATTCCAATAGGAAAGTTTGGTTTCGTAATATTAAATATAGAAATGGCTCCAAGTGCAGTAGATGTAAATGTGCATCCAGCAAAACTTGAAGTTAGATTTGAGGAAGAACAAAAAGTATTTAAGGCAGTATATTATGCAATACAAGATACACTTCTAAAAGCAGAATTAATTGCAAATTCTGAGACACCAATAACAGGAAAATTAGAAAAAGAAGAAGTAAACGAAGAGCCAGAGCAAGAACCAAAACAAACTAAAACTACAATAACTGATTTGTTTAGAAGAATAAAAACAAATACAAATTTAGAAAGGCCTTATGCTGAAGATAATATGATAGAAAATATATACAATAGCAAGATTGGAAAAGAAAATGGCAAAAATTTAGAAGATAGCGAAATACAAGAGACAAATATACAACAGACAAATATCCAAGAGCCTGAAAAAGAAAATAAAGAAATAGAAGAAGAAGTTTTAGCAGATTCTATAAATTTAGATAATGAAAAAACAGTAGAAGAAATATCAAAAGATTTAGAAGACGAAAAGTTAAGAAATATAAAACTAAATGCTAAAAAGACATTAGAAGATATACAAACAAGTGATAGTGCAAGACTTTTAGAAGAAGCATTAAGATCAACTGATGGAAAGATTGAATTGGATAAGTTATATAAAGCAATTGGTGTAAAACAAAATGAGGAAGAAGTATCTAATCTAGAAGAAACTAAAATAGAATCAGAAGAAGTCCCTCAAAATGTTGTAAAAGAAGGACAAGATGACTATGAGACAAAGGTAATAAACTTAGAAGAAATAGAAAAATTAAGTCAAAATGCAGAAACAGAAAAGGCAGAAAATGAAGAAAGTGGTGCTGAGTTAAGCCCAGGAGAGATATTAACAGATATAGTTAAGAAAAATGCTAATAAAAATGCTGATGCAAGTGCTAGCAAGACAGATGATATGATTTTTGCTGAAAAATTCAATGATATGTATGCACAAATATTTGGAAAAGATATTGAAGCTAGCAAGAAAGAACTAGAAGAAAAAGAAGAGCAGGAAGCAAAAGAGGAAAAAACTAATGCAAAAGATATAGTAAATAGCAATATGAGTATATTTGAAGAAGAGGAAGAATACAAAGATAAAATTCCATATAAATTTATTGGCATTGCTTTTGATACATACATAATACTAGAAATTGAAAAGGAATTATATATATTAGATCAACATGCAGCACACGAGAGAATAATGTATGAAAAAGTAAAGAAAAATTACTATTCAAACGACGAAAAAGATTCTCAGCTTATGCTTTTACCTGATATAATAACTTTAACACATAAAGAGATGGAAATAGCAAGAGAAAACTGGGACAAATTTGAAAAAGCAGGATTTGTATTAGAAGAATTTGGGGAAAACACGGTAAAATTAACAGGTGTACCAAATATATGCTTAGATTTGGACACAAAGGAATTATTCCTAGAAACTTTGGATGAAATAAACACAGTTGCAAGAACAGCAAAACAAGAAATAGAAGAAAAATTTATTGCAACTATTGCTTGTAAAGCAGCAGTAAAGGCAAATATGGCTTTAACAGAAGAAGAAGTAACAAGTTTACTTGATCAATTATTAGAGTTAAAGAATCCATTTACTTGCCCACATGGTAGACCTACTGCAATAAAACTTAGCAAAGAGGATATCGAGAAAAAATTTGCTCGTAGAAAATAATTAAAAAAAGGAGAAACTAATGACTATTATAAAAATTATTGCATTTGTAATATTTGCAATATCTTGTATAGCAATATATCATAATACAAATTCATTTAGTATAAAGGGAAGAATTATATATATAGCTGTTCGGAATGCTAATCATGTATGCTATAACCAGCATAATTTGTGCTATTGGATCAAATGGAATAGTAGTAGAAAATGAAGAAGCATTGAAACAAACAGTTAATGTAGTAAAATTAATATTTACACCAATTAATGCCTTAATGTTACTTGCAATTTTAGGAAATACTTTTGGAAAAGTAAAAGACCAAGTTTTAGAGAAAGAAAAAGCAAGTAAAAGAACAATTATATTTATAATATTATTTATAATAGTATTATTCTTTGAAACAAGTTATATTAGGGACTTTATAGAAGGAGTACTACAAATTTAGAAAGGAAAAACATATGGATAAATCAAAAGTTATAGTGATATGTGGACCAACTGCATCTCGGAAAAACAGGAATATCAATAGAACTTGCAAAAAGAATAGATGGAGAAATAGTTTCAGCAGATTCTATGCAAATATACAAATATATGGATATAGGAAGTGCAAAGCCAACTAAGGAAGAAATGCAAGGTATACCTCACTATATGCTAGATTTTGTAGAACCAAGCAAAAGATATAGCGTTGCAGATTATAAAAAAGAAGCAACAAAGTGCATAAAAGATATTATAAAAAAAGGAAAAATTCCAATAGTTGTTGGTGGAACAGGACTATATATAAATTCTTTAATATATGGCATAAATTATGCAGATACAAAAATAGACCAAGAATATAGAGATTTATTAGAAAAAGAAGCAGAAGAAAAAGGTTTAGATAGCCTTTATGAAAAAGCATGCAAAATAGACAAAGAAGCAATGCAAAATATAAGTAGAAATGATAAAAAAAGAATAATAAGAGTTCTTGAAATATATAAACAGACAGGAAAAACAAAAACAGAATTAGACAAACAATCTTTGCAAAATGAAAAAGAGTTTGATTTCAAGGTATTTATCACAAATATGCAAAGAGATAAATTGTATGAGAAAATAAATAAAAGAGTAGATATAATGCTAGAACAAGGATTAATAGAAGAGGTTAAGAAATTATTAGAAAAATATAATGAATATCCAACAGCAATGCAAGCAATTGGGTATAAGGAAACAAAATTGTACTTAGATGGAATTATCACAAAAGAAGAAATGATAGAAAAAATAAAGATGGAAACTAGAAGATATGCAAAAAGACAGCTTACTTGGTTTAGACAAATAGAGGATACTATATGGCTAGATATGGAAGATTCAGAAGAAACAAATATAGATAAAATATTGGAGGTAATCTAAGCAAAATGGCGAAGAAACAGAAACATTCTAAACTAAAAAGAAAAATAGTTATGATTATTGTGGCTATTTTAGTAGCCATTATACCATTATGCTTTGTATACAGCTTAATAGTTTTAGTAATACAACCTGCTGATATTTTTATCGTAGAAAATCGGAAAAATATATCAAGAAGAAATGACAGATCGGATACGTTATAAGAGATGAAACAGTATTAACAGGACAAAATTATAAAAATGGACTAGTAGAAATAAAAACAGAAGGAGAAAAAGTTGCAAAGAATGATAATGTATTTAGATATTACAGTAATAATGAGAGCTCTCTTTCAAGCAAAATAGCAGAGCTAGATAGTCAAATTCAAGAAGCAATGGAAGGACAAAAACTTGGATATCCAGCAGACATACAGCTTTTAGATAAACAGATAGAAGAGTACATAAGTAAAACAGAATTAACAAATAATGTAAGGCAAATTGCTGAATATAAAGAAATGATGGCAGATTTATTAATAAAAAAGGCAAAAATTGCAGGAGAATTAAGCCCAGCAGGTTCATATATAAGTAGTCTAATAGAAAAAAGAAGAGGATATGAAGAAGAATTAAACGATGGACAAGAATACATAAAAGCTGCTACAAGTGGAGTTGTATCATATAAGATAGATGGCTTAGAACAGATACTTACACCAAATAATTTTGACAATATTAGTGAAAAATTATTAGATGACTATAATTTAAAAACAGGACAAATGGTTGCAAATAGTAAAGAACAAGGAAAAATAGTAAATAATTATGAAGGATACATAGCAGTATTTTTAAATTCCAATGAAGCAAAAAATGCAAAAGTAAATGATACAGTTACTCTTAGAATGTCAGATGCAACCGAAGTAAATGCAAAGATTGCATATATAAGAGAAGATAATGGAAAAAATATGATAATTTTTCAAATAGATAAGTATATTGAAGAATTAATAGCATATAGAAAAATTTCATTAGAGGTAATTTGGTGGAGTGAACAAGGATTAAAAATTCCAAATGTCGCTATATCAGATGAAAATGGCATAAAATATGTAACTAGAAATAGAGCAGGATATACTGATAAAATATATATAAAAATAAAAATGCAAAATGATAATTATGCAATAATAGAAAATTATACAACAAGTGAACTTCTAGAATTAGGCTATACACAGTCAGAAATTGCATCAATGAAGAGCATAAGTCTTTATGACGAAGTGGCAATTACAAAGGAAAAATAATGTTACAGAAATGTTACAGAAAGATTAAATTTGAATTACAAACGAAAAAACTATTGACAAATTTCTAGAAAAGTAAGATACTAAATGTAGAAAAAATCACAAAGGAAAAAAATAGGAGGGTTATAAATGGCTAGAAGTAATTTAATGGATAAAGTATGGGGATTTTTTGGAATTGAGCCAGATGAAGATGAAGAAGAAATAGATGCAGTAGATATTGACGAAGAAGAAGAGGAAGAGGAAGAACCAGAAGAAAGAAAATTATTTGGAAGAAGAAATAAAGTGGTAAATATGCCACAGACAAATCAGATAAAAATGGTGATCTCTCAACCAACAACATTTGAACAATCTGAAGAAATCTGCCAATATTTAAAAGAAAGAAAATCTTGCATAGTAAATCTTGAATATGTAAATAAAGATGTAGCAAGAAGAATAGTAGATTTCATAAGCGGTGGAGTTTATGCTTTAAATGGCCATATACAAAAGATATCTAATTCAATATTTTTAATAGCGCCAGCAAATTATGATATAGCTAATGAAATGGGTAGAGAAGAAGTTAAAAATAAACTTTCAGTATCTTGGCTAAAATAATATATATGAATAATAAGAGGGCGAAATTAATAAAAGTTTCGCCCTTTGATTATATATAAAAATGTACGGCAAACATATTGCCAGAAGGGAGTCAAAATTATGATTACACCATTAGACATAGAAAATAAAAAATTCTCAAAAAGAGCAATTAATGGTTATAATACAGAAGAAGTAGACGATTTCTTAGATGAATTAACTATAGCATATGAAAAAATATATAAAGAAGCATCTGATTCAAAACAAACAATAGAAGGATTAAATGCAGAACTTGAAAAATATAAATCAATGGAAGCAACTTTGCAAAACACTCTTGTAATGGCACAAACAACAGCAGAAGATGTAAAGAATGTAGCAAAACAACAAGCAGATGTTATAATAAGTGAAGCACAAGCAGCAGCAAAGGAGGAAGCTAGTAAATTAGACTCAGAAATCAAATTGAAACAAAAAGAATTGGAAGACTTACAAAAACAATTTGATATATATAAAGCAAAAATGGAATCATTATTAATTTCTCAATTAGAGTTATTGAAAGATTCTTTAAAAAATTAAAAAATGAAAAGATAAGATGCCCACTGCAGTTATAGTTGGGCATTTTTAAATTATGGCGAATTCGCCATAATTTAAAGTCAAGCAGGATTAAATAGCTATATTTTCATTATAATTATGTATTTTTTTCTCTTAACATCTTTTAAAACCTCAAAAAATATAGTATAATATATTAGACAAATGAGGTAACAAAAGTGAACGAAATCACAAAAAGGCTTCTAGAAAATGAAGCAATTAAAAAATATTTAGAAAAATTAAAAATAAGTCCAATAACAATATTGGGCTTATCTGACGTGTCAAAAAGCTATATACCAGCTATTATAGAAACGCAAAGAAAGAAACAAATATGTTTAATTACATACAATGAACTCCAAACACAAAGAATATATAAAGATATAAAATGTATGAATGAAAAAGTGGTATTTATACCTAAAAAGGATATAATAACATATAAATATGATGCACAAAATATGGATCTCTTATATTCAAGAATGGAAAACTTAATAAAAATATATAAAGAAGAAGCAAAAATAATAGTTTTAAGCATAGAAACTTTAATGCAGCCAATACTTTCAAGAGAGCACTTAGAAAATAGTATTTTAAAAGTTGAATTATCAAAAGAATATAACATTGAAGAAATAAAAGAAAAGTTAATACAAATTGGATATGAAAGATTTGACCTAGTAGAAGGAAAAGGAACATTTAGTATAAGAGGAGATATATTAGATGTTGCAATAGATAATAAAAAAGGTGTAAGAATAGAATTTTTTGGAGATGAAGTAGATCAAATTAGATATTTTGAAATATCAAGTCAAAGGTCAACGGAAACTATAAAAAGCATAGAGATATATCCAATGACAGAAGAGATTATAAATGAGCCAAACGGAAATATTCTAGAATATCTACAAAAAAATTCAACAGTTATATTTGATGAAAAAAACAAAATTGAACTAAGAGAAAATAACATATTAGAGAATAATGGTTTAGCAATAAATGATTTAATAGAAAGAAACAAAGAAGTTCCATATATACTTTCTAATATGTATGACATGGAAAAAATCTTAAATTTGACTTCAAAATTTAAAATAGTAGAATTAGAATCACAAGACATAGATATTAATGGAGAAAATACACTAGCATTTGAACACAAAGATATAAAAATATTAGACAGTCTATTTTTAGAACTTACAAAACAAAAAGAGCAAGAAAAACAATATAAACCTAGAAAGAGATTATCAAATGATTTTAGAGAAGGAGAAAAAGTTGGGCTTGACGATTTAAAAATCGGAGATTACGTAGTTCATAGAACAATAGGAATAGGACAGTATTTAGGTGTAAATACAATAAAAGCAGATGGAATTGTAAAAGACTATATAAAGATAAAATATAGAGGCGATGACACTCTATATATTCCAACAAATTCATTAGATAATATTAGAAAATATATAGGTGGAGGAGAAAAATCTCCAAAATTAAATAAACTAGGTTCAAAAGAATGGGAAAATACTAAGAATAGAGTAAAATCAAATTTAAGAGAAGTTGCAAGAAACTTAATAGAACTATATGCAACAAGGCAAAATATACAAGGATTTGCATTTGAAAAAGATACACCTTGGCAAAAAGAATTTGAAGATACTTTTCCATATCAAGAAACAGAAGATCAATTAAGATGCATAAAAGAAGTAAAAGAGGATATGGAAAAATCAAAGCCTATGGATAGACTTCTTTGCCGGAGATGTAGGATATGGAAAAACAGAAGTTGCAATAAGAGCAGCATTTAAGGCCTGTATGAATGCAAAACAAGTAGCATACTTAGTACCAACAACAATACTTGCAAATCAACAGTATGAAACATTTAAAGAAAGAATGGAAAAATTTGCAATAAAAGTAGAGCTATTAACTAGATTTAGAACAAAAAAAGAGCAACAAGAGATAATAAAAAAACTAAAATTAGGTGAAGTAGATATTGTAATTGGAACACATAGGCTACTTAGCAAAGATGTAGAATTTAAAGATTTAGGATTTTTAATTGTAGACGAAGAGCATAGATTTGGAGTAAAAGACAAAGAAAAAATAAAAGAAATGAAGGCAAATATAGATGTACTAACAATGACAGCAACTCCGATACCAAGGACATTGCACATGTCAATAGTAGGTGTTAGAGATATGTCAGTTATATATGAACCTCCACAAGATAGAAAGCCAGTAAAAACTTATGTGTTAGAGTATGATGAAGAAGTAATAAAGGAAGCAATAACAAAAGAGTTAGAAAGAAAGGGCCAAGTATTTTATTTATACAATAAGGTAGATGGCATAGAAAAGAAGGCATTTGCGGTTCAAAGTTTAGTACCAGAAGCAAAAGTTGCTTATGCACATGGTCAGATGTCAGGACAAGAACTTGAAGATATAATGATGGACTTTATAGATAAAAAAATAGATGTAATAGTTTGTACAACTATCTTGGAATCAGGTATAGATATACCAAATGCAAATACAATAATTATAGAAAATGCAGATAGATTAGGCTTAGCTCAGCTTTATCAAATAAGAGGAAGAGTAGGAAGAAGCAACAAAGAAAGCTTTGCGTATATAACATATAAAAGAGATAGACTTTTAAGTGAGGTTGCAGATAAAAGATTAAAAGCAATAAAAGATTTTACAGAATTTGGTTCAGGCTTCAAAGTTGCAATGCGTGACCTAGAGATAAGAGGAGCAGGAAGTTTAATTGGAGAATACCAGCACGGACACATGGAACAAGTTGGATATGATATGTACTGTAAATTGCTAGATGAAGTAATGAGAGAAATGCAAGGCAAAAAAATAGAAAAACCTCAAGAAGATGTACAAATAGACCTAAATATATCAAGCTATATACCTGAAGAATATATCGAAAACAATAATATAAAATTAAGTATATATCAAGATATAGCATTATGTAGAAATGAAAAAGAACTACTAGATATAACTGATGAAATAATAGATAGATTTGGCAATATGCCAAAAGAAGTAGAAAATCTAATAGAAATAACAAGAATAAAAAATATGGCAAGAGCAAAGAAAATAAATAAAATTGCACAAAAAGGAAATAGCATAGTATTTTATTTTTCAAGGGAGGATTTTAATATGGATTCAGTTTCAAAACTTATTGAAAAATACAAAAACAATATAAAATTTTCGCCATCAGCACTTCCATATATAACATACAAGATAGATACTAAAAAAGCATTGTTCGGACAATTAAAAGAATTTTTAGAAATAATATAAAATTCAAATAAAAAAGTGAAAAAGACAAATAATAAATAACGAAGGGAGAAATAAAGCAAAAAATGCAAGTAATAACAAGTAAAGATAATGAGATAATTAAAGAGATTAGAAAGTTAAAAGAAAAGAAATATAGAGATATTTCAAATGAGTACATTATAGAAGGAATAAAATTAATAGAAGAGGCAATAGAAGAAAATGTAAAAATTAAAACAATAGTCGTATGTGAAGAATGTTTAAAAAATGATTGCATAGACGATAGACTTTTATACAAAATTGCAAAATTTGATTGTATATATGTAACTGAAAAAATCTTTGGAATATTAACAGATGTTGTAAATCCACAAGGGTTACTTGCAGTAATAGAAAAAGAAAGCTCTGAAGATAAAATAAACTTCACAGAAGATATAATAGTTGTATTAGATGGAATACAAGATCCAGGAAATTTAGGAACTATTTTAAGAACAGTAGACAGCGTTCGGACTTAGTCAAATTGTTTTATCAAAGACAAGTGTAGATGCATACAACCCAAAAGTTGTAAGGTCTACTATGGGTGCAATTTTTAGAGTGAAAATCATAGAATCAGAAGACCTAGTTCAAACTCTTAAAAATATGAAAAAACACAAATTTAAAATAGTTGCTACATCGCTTTCAGGAACCGAAAATATATATGAAATGGACTATAACAAAAAAGTTATTGTAATAGGAAATGAATCAAAAGGGGTATCAAAAGAAATACTAGACATTGCAGATACAAAAACAAAGATACCAATGTTTGGCAAAACAGAAAGTTTAAATGCATCTGTTGCAACAGGTGTTATGCTATATGAGTATGTAAGAAGAAAGATAAGTAAATAATATTTATTATGACGCAAAAATTTCTTGACAATGAAAGTAAACTATTATATAAAAATAGATAGAAGTTTTGAAAAATTTTAAATCAAAACTATCTATCTATTTATTTTTTAATTTTTTTCAACTTATGGCAGGACAGAAAAATTCTATTGGGAAATCCCCCAAAGAAAAATCAAAGTTAAAATAATTGTTGATTATTTATAACAAATATGTTATAATAAAGGAGGAAATATATCATATGTATGAGATAGAAATATATGAAAATCGTAAGGGAGAAAGCAAGCTAAAAGATTATATAAGAGATTTGCAGAAAAGGAAAGATAAGGATAGTAATATAAAAATTAATAAAATAATTTCATATATTAGAATGTTAAAACAATATGGAATATCATTAGGAGAACCATATATTAAACATATTGAAGAAAATATATGGGAATTAAGACCTTTAAAATATAGAATTTTATTTGCATATTTAGATAATAATAAATTTATATTATTAAATATATTTATAAAACAAACACAAAAGACTCCTAAAAAAGAAATAGAAAAGGCAAAGAAAATGTTAAAAGAATATATGAATGGAGAGGATGAAAATGAGTAAAAAATTACAAAAATGGGAAGATTTTGAAAAAGAATTAGACATAACACCAGAACAAGAAGAAGAAATAAAATTAGAAATGGAAATAATAGAGGCAACAGTTAAAGCAAGAAAGGAAAATAACATATCGCAAGAAGAATTAAGCAGAAAAACAGGAATAAAACAGCCATCTATTGCAAGAATTGAAAAACGGAACACATTCACCAAGTATAAATACTTTAATAAAAATGTTATATCCCATAGGATATACTTTAAAAGTTGTACCTATAAAAAATATTAAAAGGAATAAATAGTAACTAAAAAAATAGTCAAGTGGATTTTATTTTCACTTGGCTATTTTGAACGTAAAGCTCTTTCAATTTTCTTTTGAGCATCTTTCTTTGCTTCTTCACGGCGCTTATCATAGAGCTTTTTACCTCTACCAATTCCGAGTTCGATTTTTACAAAATTTCTCTTAAAATATAAACTAATTGGAACCAAAGAATATCCTTTTTGTTGTATCATACCGAATAAGTTTATTAATCTCTCTACGATTTAAAAGAAGTTTTCTTGTGCGAAGAGGATCTTTATTTTGGATATTTCCCTGCTCATAAGGACTTATATGTATATTATAAACAAAAGCCTCACCATTTTTGATGATGGCATAGCTATCTTTTAAATTAACTTTTCCATTTCGTATAGATTTAATTTCAGTTCCAGTTAAAACAATTCCGGCTTCGATAGTATCAATGATCTCATAGTTATGCCTTGCAACTGGATTTTTAAAAGATAAATTTGGCATTAGATAAGTCCTCCTATAAAAAATATTATAACACTCAAAACGAGATATGTAAAGAAAATAGCAATTCATTTCATATTTCTTGAAATATTTTGTTTATTTAATTGACATTAAAGGAAAAATACTATAAAATAATTCTATACAAATGATAGACAAAATATGGAGGTTATTTTTTATGAAAAAAATTTTAATGTTTTCTATAATTTTATTTGTAATAGTATTTTTCTGTAATACAATAGTAAATGCTACAAATATTTCAATGGATCTTGGAGGGGCTAATGAGCAAGTAGATAGTCAAGAAGACCAGAATAATGATCAAAATGTGGCAGATAATCAAGCAGATTCTACTGTATATGGAACTCAAAGTGATGAAACTGAAAGCTTAGCAGATACTAGTGTAGATGTACCAGTAACTGTTGGAACAAGTGCTGCACTTAGCTCATCTGATTTAGCTTTATCTAATATATTGAATATAATTTTAATTGTTTTAGGAATACTTTTAGTATTGCTAGCAATTGCAATTTTAATTCGCCTTCATTAAAATTAAATTTTTCAATTTTAACACTAAAATGGAAAAAACATTTTAGTGTTTTTTTATGCTCAAATGCCGTTTTTTGTATGAATATTTTTATCTTTTTTATGCACAATATATATAGTTTATAGAAAACTTTTTAATTTTTTTTGAAGGAGGAATTTAAAATGCTAAAAAAATCTTTAATTATATCATCTATATTTTGTCTTATTGTTTTAGTTTCTAGTACTGTTTTTGGAACAAATTTTGTAAATGATACAAAAGCAGGATTACAAAATATGGGAAACGGCATTAAAAATGTAGTTGAAGATGTTACAAATTCTGCAAAAGATGTTAAAAATGATATGACAAATACAGAGAATAATGTTGAAAATAAAGCAGGTAATGACGCAAATGATATGGGACAAATGACAAATGAAGGATATACTGCGACAAGAACTGATGCTATAACAAATACAACTACAACAAATAATACTTTAATTTGGACAATTCTTGCAATAGCTGGTGCAATAATTGTTGCATTAGTTTGGTATTATGCAGTACAAACTAATAAAGATGATAGAAATAATCATCAATAGATTTAATGCTAATAATTATCTTATAATAAAATAAAGCCAAACTTTTGGAGCTTTATAATTTATCTTAAAAAATATAAAACTCCTGTGTTTGGCTTATTTTAAGCAAAAAATAATTATTTATATATTAATTTTTATAAAAAACGAAAAAAGTGTTGTGCATTTTTGTATTTTAATTTATAATAATAAAGTAATTTTAATGTCGCATTTGGGGGAATAATGATGTTCGAAAAAGTTAAAGAAGAATGTGGAGTTTTTGGTGTTTACTCAAAGGAAGCAAAAGATGAATTAGCATATATGATAGATGTTGGATTATCTGCACTTCAACATAGAGGAGAAGAAAGTTGTGGAATTGCAATAAATAGTGATGGACTAATAAATTATAGAAAAGATCTAGGACTAGTTGCAGATGTATTTTCAAAACATGTTTTGGAAGAATTTCCAAAAGGGAAAATGGGAATAGGACATGTTAGATATTCTACAACAGGAAAAGCCAAAAAAGAAAATGCCCAACCAATGGTAATAAGACATAAGAAAGGTAACTTAGTAGTTGCACATAACGGAAATATAATAAATGCACAAGAACTTAAAGAAGAGTTAGAAGAAAAAGGAGCAATATTTACTACAACAACAGATACAGAAATTATCTGCCATGTTATTGTTCAAGAAAGACTAAAAGCAAATTCAATAGAAGAAGCAGTAGAAAATACAATGAAACGATTAAAAGGATCATATTCTCTGCTTATTATGACTTCAACAAAGTTACTTGCCGTAAGAGATCCACAAGGATTTAGACCATTATGTATGGGAAAGACAAAAAACAGAGTAGTATTTGCATCTGAAAGTTGTGCCTTAGATATTACAGGAGCAAAATTTGAAAGAGATATAAAACCAGGAGAGATAGTTGTAGTAAAAGACAATGAGATAAAGTCTATACATACACATATTGATGCTCCAAAAGGATTTTGTTCATTTGAATATATATATTTTGCAAGACCGGACTCTGTAATAGATGGAATAAACATCCATAAATTTAGAGAGGATGCAGGTAGATTTTTAGCAAAACAAGCACCAGTAGAAGCAGATATCGTCGCAGGAGTGCCAGATTCAGGATTAGATGCAGCATTAGGTTACTCTAAGGAATCACACGTTCACTATGATTTGGTTTTTACAAAAAGTAAATACATAGGAAGAACATTTATCCAAAATGCACAAGAAAAAAGAAACGAATTAGTTGGACTAAAATTAAACCCTATAAAAGAATCTGTAAAAGGAAAGAAAATAATTTTAATTGATGATTCTATTGTAAGAGGAACGACAATTAAAAAAATAATAACAGTACTAAGGAGAGCAGGAGCAAAAGAAGTGCATCTAAGAATTGCATCTCCTGCATTTGTAGATGTATGCTATTTCGGAACAGATATTGATAATAAAGAAGATTTAATAATGAATAACAGGACAGTAGAGGATGTAAGAGAACTAATAGGTGCAGATAGTTTAGAGTATTTAAGCATTGATAGCTTAAAAGAAATAACAAAAAAATGCCAGATACCAAATTTATGTATTGGATGCTTTACTGGAAAATATCCAATAGATGTTCCAAAGAATATACGAAAAGATACATTCGAAGAAATAAAATTTTAAATTTGCTTTTTTTGCGAAAATACTTGTTTTTTTCACCAAAATGTGTCATAATATATATGGATAATTATGTGATATTTAAGAAAGTCGAGATAAAAAAGAAAGCGGTGGAAAAAAATTGAAATATTTTGACAAATTATTAAAAATATTAAAAACAGATAGAAATACCTTTTTTACATATCTATTTACATTAATAACAGTATATCTAGCAATAGACAGAATAACAGAAATGTTAATTATGATATTTACAGGTATTTCTGTTTCATATTGGGGACCAATAACATACACCCTAGCATTAGCCTGTCCAGTATGTGCATTTCTATTTTCTGGAAATTCAAAATATGCAGAATCTGGAAAATTTAAGTTAATGATTATATATGCATATGCCATAGCACTTTATATATTGGCTATATCAATGATAATGCAATGGATAAATGCAGGAATGTGGATGGCCTTATTCTCGGTTCCAAATTACGTAGAAATAGTTACAAAGTTTACAAGTGTAATAAAACCGGCATTCCAAGCAATCGCTTTATATATTCCACTTACAACTTTCTTTTCAGTATTTTGGTGGTGCTATGCAGGAGTTGCAGATACAAGGTTAATAAGAGAGTCAATATGGGATTATACAGGAATAGATTTATCAAAAAAGACAACTCAATCAGGTGCATACAGTTTTGAAAACGTAATATCAATAGATAAAGAAACTGGAAAAACAGTTAAAGTATATGACAACAGAAGAGCAGACCCAATGCTTGTATGTGGACCATCAGGAATGGGAAAAACAGCATTATTACTTGAACCAATGTTAGCTCGTGATATAGAGAAAAAATATTTCTTTAGAGAAGCCGCAAAGGAAATGGGATTTACAGCATTAAAGACTGGACTTGCAAGTATAACTTGCCCTTATACCAACGATTATATAAATGAAAACTTTAATTTAAATATGTTAGAGCCAATACCAGGAAAAGAGAAACTATATAAAGCATATTTAAATAAAATGATATATGCAGACGGTCCAAAAATAGTATATAAAGACTTAGGAATAACATTCGTATCACCTGACTATGAATCAACAAACAGAATGATAGAAGTAGTTAAAAACTTCAATTTAAAATACAATATAGTAGATCCTAATGATGCAAATTCAATAGGAATAAATCCATTCTCTTATGGAGCACCAGGAGAGATTGCAGCAGTTATATCTTCTATATTGTCAGCAATGTATGGTTCAACGCATCCAGCAGAAGCTGAAATATACTTCCAAAATTCAGCATCACAAGCTGTAGAAAATCTAACAATAATCTTAGCTGAAATGTATCCTAGATTAAATAATGGATTACTTCCAACTCTTGAAGATATGCTAGATATGTTAAATAATTTTGATTTAGTAGTAGATATGTGTAAAAAAATAGAAGAAGATCCAGAACTTGCTCAAACGTATAAATTACAACTTGGATATTTTAGAAACAACTTCTATCCAGATGCAACTATGAGAAAAGATACAGAGAAATATGTACATACAGCTGTTACTAAATTAGATGCATTGCTAAGAATACCAGGATTAAATAATATTCTATGCAATAGAACAAAGAATATAAACTTTGATGATGCATTAGCAAATGGAGAAGTAACAATCGTATGCACAAGAAGGGGAGATTTAGGACCTGTACTTCAAACAGCGTTTGGTTTATTCTTCTTAATGTCAATGCAACGTTCAGTATTAAAAAGACCAGGCAGTGAAAGTACAAGAATACCACATTTACTATATATAGACGAATTCCCAGAATTTTTATGTGGTGCTACATTAGGACTATTTACACTATATAGAAAATATAAAGTTGGAACAATAGTAACTGCACAAAACCTAGAACAATTAAATGCAACATCAACATCAAGAAGAACAATTCTTTCTAACTGTACAACAAAGATAGTCTTTGGTAACCTTACTCCAGAAGAGAATGAATTCTGGTCACAAGAATTTGGAGATAAGAGGGAGTGGCTATACAGTCAAAACATGTCTATAAAAGCAGAAGGAAAAGGAAAACAATTCTT
>CANRFH010000023.1 GCA_947629835.1 uncultured Clostridia bacterium
CTAACAAAAGAAGAAGGTGGAAGACATACTCCATTCTTCAATGGATATAGACCACAATTCTATTTCAGAACAACTGATGTTACAGGTGTTATTGACTTACCAGAAGGAACAGAAATGGTTATGCCAGGAGATAACGTAACAATGACAATAGAATTAATTACTCCAATAGCTATCGAAAAAGGATTAAGATTCGCTATTCGTGAAGGTGGAAGAACAGTTGGATCAGGAATCGTTTCAGAAATAATAGAATAATATATTTAAAAGAATAAAAAGAGACCTTACAGGTCTCTTTTTTTGTACCATACTAAATAACCTTTATAAAATTTATAAAAAATATTGCTTTTTTTAAGAATTAATAATAAAATTAAAAGGAATTAAATATAACTATAATAAAGTGAGGGAAACTTAAATTATGATAATACTAGTAGATGCAATGGGAGGAGACAATGCACCAGATGCGGTAATTAAAGGTGCTATAAGGGCAGCAAAAGAGGTAAATGCTACTATTTGCTTGATTGGAAATGAAGAAATAATAAAGCAAAAGGTAAAAGAATTTTATAAAAAAGACGATATTAGGGAACTTGCAGAAAATATAGAAATACATAACACAACTGAAACAATAGAAATGGAAGATATTCCAACAGTTGCAATAAAGCATAAAAAAGATTCTTCTATGGTTGTTGGATTTAATATGCTAAAAGAAGGCAAAGGTGATGTATTTATATCAGCTGGAAATTCAGGAGCCTTGCTTACTCGGTGCAACACTTATAGTAGGAAGAATAAAGGGAATAGATAGACCAGCATTAGCTGGAATACTTCCTGCATATAAAAGTAGGCTTCTATTAATAGATGCAGGCTCAAATACAAATTGTAAGCCAATAAACCTACTTCAATTTGCTCAAATGTCTAGTATATATCTAAAAAATACATATAAAATAGAAAGACCAGCAATAGGACTTTTAAACATAGGAACAGAGGAAACAAAAGGAAATGATTTGACCAAAGAAAGTTATAGATTATTAAAAGAAAAAGCAGAAGAATTAGATATAAATTTTGTAGGAAATGTTGAAGGAAGAGATGCTTTTTCAGGAAACATACACGCACTTGTTACTGATGGATTTACAGGAAATGTATTTTTAAAAGCTGTTGAAGGACTTGGAAAATTTGTAAAAAGATCATTAACAGACAGTTTAAAGAAAAATATATTATCAATGCTTGCAGCTGTGCCTTGCCTTCCAGCAATTAAAAGAGTTGCTAAATCTATGGATTATAAAGAATATGGTGGAGCATTATTCTTAGGAGTAAAGAAACCTGTTGTAAAGGCTCATGGAAGTTCAGATGAATATTTATTTTATTTTACAATAAAACAAGCAGAAGAATTCGTTGAAAATAAGGCAGTTGAGAAGATGAAAGAAGAATTTGAAAAATTCACTAAAAAAGACTTGACAAATTAGATAATATATAATATTGTTAGTGTAACAAAGTTAATGTTAAATATAAGGAGGGTATATAGATATGAACACAGAAGAAATTTTTAATAAAGTTAAGGACATAATCGTTGAACAACTTGGGGTTACAGAAAGTTCAGTAACATCTGAGGCATCTTTCATAGATGATCTAGGAGCTGATTCTTTGGATATAGTTGAATTAATAATGGCTTTAGAAGAAGAATTTGATATGGAAATTCCAGACGCCGATGCTGAAAAAATAGTTACTGTAAACGATGTTGTAGAATATATTAAAAATAATCAATAATAATAAAATTTTCCTCCCGAAAGGGAGGTTTTTTTATTTTACTAATAATTAAAAAAAGTATCAAAAAATTTTATCATAAAAATTTTTAAGTAGCATATATTTATAATATATAATGTAAAATATTAACAAATATGTAAAAATATAGAAGTAAATATTGACAAACAAGTTAAACATAGATATAATAAAATTGTTAGGAGAATGATATGTTATATGAGATGAGCAATCCAAGTGATAAAAAATATATAAGTCAGTATGGAAAAGCATATGGAACAGTTCTATTAAGTAATTGGCTACCTGATATTAGTAGGACTAAGAATCTATTTGTATTAGATAGTTATGAAGAATTTGAAAAAATAGAGGACAAACTACCTGAAATATTTTCTTGTAGAGCTGATGCAAAAGTAGGGGATCCACCTACATTGCGGAGTAGAAGGAAATTTTGTAAGAAAATCTGATGTAAAAGATTATATATCTAGAGTAAAGCAAAATAATCCCAAAGGGGTAGTTCTTATCTTAGATACAGAAGAAGGAACACAAGAAAAAGTAAAAACAGATGGTGCTTTTAATGTGTATTTTGAAATGGGACACAAAGTATATGTTGATTTTCTTGGCAAGGGATTTGATATGGGCTTTATTACCAAAGGCAAAGAAAATCATGAATTATGGAGTATAGACTGGGAAGATGTATTATTTGTAACTCCTAATAATATGAATAAATATAGGCAATATATAATATCAAATAATGATTATTTACAGTCAGCTAGACGAAGACTGCAACATTTGCTTAACATAGGATATAGTGCAGAATATATAAAAGGAAAAATTCCTAAGACATATTTACCAATGTCACCATCAATTAAAGAAATGCTATTAGACAAAATAGTATTTCCAATGTATAGTAAGGAATCTGCTTTAAAGCGTGATGGATTAACATCTCTCGGAGTTCAAGGAATGATTATAGATGGAAAGCTATTTCCAATAGAAATAAATAGAAGAGAAAGATTTGCGGAAAAAAGTTTTTTAGATAAAGAAAATGGAACTGAAAGATAAGAGCAAAATTTATATAAAAGAGGAGAAATTATATGGAAATTATTGTTGGATGTATTATTTTAAAAGATAATAAAATATTAATGGTAAGAGAAGCTAAAAAGAAATGCTATGGAAAGCTATCATTTCCAGCAGGGCATATAAAAGAAAATGAAACTGTATTCGAAGGAGCAATAAGAGAAACATTTGAAGAAACGGGATGTAAAGTAGAATTAAAAAAAGCTTTTCCAATATTTATACATAATGATAATGATGGAGTAATGTTAATGCATTTCTTAGCTGAATTAATTGAAGAAGGATTTAAATATAATACTGATGAAATATTAGAAACGAAATGGCTAAGTATTGAAGAAATTAAAGATATGGATAAAGAAGAATTTAGAAGTTATCCAGTAGTAGAAAATATAATTAATAGTCTTGAAAACAATAATTTATACAAACTTGAAATGTATAGAAATTTACCTAGTGTTTAAATCGGATTTTTAGCTAACTATGATATTAAATTAAGAGGAGGGATGTCGATATGAAAACCAAGATGAATTTAAACGTAGTAGCAGAAAATGAAGAAGAAAAAGAAATAGAAAAGTTCTTAGAAATGTTGCATTCAAGTGATGAAGTAGAAAAATTTTTAGAAACTATGAGACAAGAAGCAAAGAAAAGAAATATATATAAATACAGAGAGAGGATAAAAGACTCTAATTCTGCAATTAGAACATATAGGATTAATAATAAAAAGCTAGAAGATGTACATGATTATGTTGGCATATCATTTATAACAAATAATGAAAAGGAAATTTATCCAATAATAGATTATCTAAAAGAAAAATTATCAAATGCAGAATATATTGATTTTGTTAATGAGAAATATATATATTCTCCGCTTGTATATATAAAATGGGTTCCACCCTTAGGTTACAATGTATTTGCAAAAGAAAAATTAATTCCAAATGCTATGGAAGTACCAATAGAAATAAGAGTATGTTCTAAGGAAGGATATATTTCTGAACAATCAGCCTATTATTCTGTTCAGAAAAATGATATGACTAATTTGCCAAGAGAAGAAAAAAATAAATTGAGGAATATAGTACAACATATTACATACAAACTTGCATTATTGAACATGAGAGAGCTTACAGAAAAGGAAAGAAAAAAACATATTAAAGAATTAAATTCTATAACTCAAAAAAATTCATTATTTTTAAGAGAAAATTATGATTTGTGCAAAGATGCTATGCTAGATTTTGGTAGATTAGTATATAGATGCAAATATGATAAAGAAATGACAGAAGATCAAAGTAAACTTACAAAGGAAGAGATAGATAAAATAGATGAATTTATAAAAAACAAATTTGGTAGTCTTCTTGAAAATGATGGAAAAGATATATTAGAAAAGGTATCTATTGGAGTTGAAGAAATACAAAAAATAGAATATAAAAGAATAAAAGAAGAATTAAATATAAATTAAAATTTAAATGCATAGAGAGCGGTATAAAAAGATACTGCTCTTTTGTTTTGCATAAAAATTTTTAAATTTTTTTTATTGATATAAAATAAGTATAGATGTATAATATATATGGTAAAAAGTGTATTAATATTTAAAAATTTCATATACTAAAACAAAGGAGGAACGAAAGAAAATGGCAAAAGAGATAAGTAAAGAGGAACAAGCAAGAATTGATAAGATGATAGATGACTTAATAAAAAGAGCAAAAGTTGCATCTGAAAAATATATGGAATTAGATCAAGAAACAATAGATAATATAGTAAAGAAAATGGCAATGGCAGGACTAGAAAATCATATGAAACTTGCTAAAATGGCAGTAGAAGAAACCAAAAGAGGAATATATGAAGATAAAATCACAAAGAATATGTTTGCTTCTGAATATGTATATCATAGTATCAAATATGATAAAACAGTTGGAGTCATAAGAGATAATGTAGAAGAAGGATACGAAGAAATTGCAGAACCTATTGGAATAATAGCAGGAGTTACACCAGTTACTAATCCTACATCTACAACAATGTTTAAATCATTAATTTCAGCTAAAACAAGAAATGTTATAATATTTGGTTTTCACCCATCAGCTCAAAAATGCAGTGTGGAAACAGCAAAAATTTTACGAGATGCCGCAGTTGAAGCTGGTGCACCAGAAGATTGTATATTATGGATAGAAGAACCATCAGTTTATGCAACAAGAGCTTTAATGAATCATCCAGATGTTAATCTTATACTTGCAACAGGTGGAACAGGAATGGTTAAATCTGCATATTCTTGTGGAAAACCAGCCCTAGGTGTAGGACCACGGAAATGTTCCTTGCTATATAGATAAAACAGCAAAACTTAAAACAGCAGTTACAGATTTAGTATTATCTAAATCTTTCGACAATGGAATGATTTGTGCATCAGAACAAGCAGTAATAGTTGATAAAGAGATTGCAAAAGAATTTGAAAAACTTATGAAGGAAGCTGGATGCTATTTTCTAAATAAAGAAGAAACAAAAAAACTAGAAATAAGCATGTTTGTAGAAGGAGATTTAAAGTCAGAAATAGCAGGTCAAAGTCCATACAATATAGCTAAAAATGCAGGCTTTGAAGTACCAAAAGAAACAAAAGTGTTGGTAGTTTCACAAACAGGAGTAGGAGATGGATATCCATTTTCACAAGAAAAACTTAGTCCAGTACTTGCATATTATACTGCTTCTAGCTCAGATAGAGCAATAGACCTTGCTGAGAAATTAATAGAGTATGGTGGTCTCGGACATTCTGCTGTAATTCATTCTGAAAACCAGGAAATAATTGACGAGTTCTCAAATAGAGTAAAGGTTGGAAGAATTATAGTAAATTCACCATCTACTCATGGAGCAATAGGGGATATATATAATACAAATATGCCATCATTGACACTTGGTTGTGGTACATTTGGAGGAAATTCAACAACAGCAAATGTTTCTTCTGTAAATCTTATAAATATTAAAAGAGTTGCAAAAAGAAGAGTAAATATGCAGTGGTTTAAAATCCCTGAGAAGATATATTTTGAAGCGGGCTCAATTGAATATTTAGAAAAAATGCCTAACATTACCAGAGCATTTATTGTTACTGACGAATCTATGGTAAAACTTGGATATGTAGATAAAATATTATATCATTTAAGAAAAAGAAATCAATATGTACACTCTGAAATATTTTCAGATGTAGAACCAGATCCTTCATTTGATACAATAAAAAATGGAGTAGAGGTAATGAATAAATTTAATCCTGATGTAATCATAGCACTTCGGAGGAGGAAGCCCAATAGATGCAGCAAAGGGTATGTGGCTTTTCTATGAACATCCAGATGCAGATATAGAAGGGCTTAAACTTAAATTTATGGATATCAGAAAACGTACCTACAAATTTCCAAAACTTGGAGAAAAAGCAAAACTTGTCGCAATCCCTACAACATCTGGTACAGGCTCAGAAGTTACTTCATTTGCAGTTATAACAGATAAAAAGAAAAATATAAAATATCCACTTGCAGATTATGAATTAACTCCTGATATTGCAATAATTGATCCAGACTTAGTAATGTCACTTCCAAAGAAAATAACAGCAGATACAGGTATGGATGTTTTAACACATGCGATAGAAAGTTATGTTTCAAATATGGCATCTGATTATACGGATGGCTTGGCAGAAAAAGCAATAGAAATTGTATTTAACTACCTACCAATCGCGTATGAAGATGGAAGCAATAGACTCGCTAGAGAAAAGATGCATAATGCAAGTTGTATAGCAGGTATGGCATTTACAAATGCATTCTTAGGAATAAACCATTCACTTGCACATAAACTAGGAGGAGAGTTCCATATAGCACACGGTAGAGCAAATGCAATATTACTTCCATATGTTATAAAATATAATAGTACAAAACCTACAAAATTTGTTTCTTTCCCTAAATATGAATATTTTATAGCAGACGAGAAATATGCAAATATTGCTAAAAGATTAGGATTAAAATCTTCTAATACTAAGGAAGGAGTGAATTCTTTAATAAATGCAATAAAGGATATGAACAAAAAGTTAGATATACCATCTAATCTAAAAGATGAAGGAATAAATGAAAAAGAATTTTTAGAAAAGTTAGATATGCTTGCAGAAAAGGCATTTGAGGATCAATGTACAACTGCAAACCCAAGACTTCCACTAGTTGCAGAACTAAAAGAAATATTGATAAATGCATATTACGGAAAAGAAATGTAATAATCATAAAATAGTTATATAGGAAAAAGAGCATATTATTGTTTAAAATATTATGCTCTTTTTCCTATATATATATTAATTTTTACAAATTAATTCACATAAATATTGAAAATTATGTAAATTTATGGTATAATTATAAAGTACGATATTTATAAAAATTAATATATAAGGAGAAATAAATATGAGTATACCAAATGTTGAAAGATTTAAGCTAAGGATATTACAACAATTAGAAAAAAAAGGAACTTATGGACCTAGAACATATAAATCTATATCAGATAGTACTGGAATAAAATATACTACAGTAAAATATCTTGCAAAGCAATTAATAGCAGAAGGAAGAGTTAATATAGCTGAACTTAAACCTGAGAATGTTGAAGAACAATCTAGAAATGAGGAATTATCTACATCTAATTATAGATGTTTAGATCAGGCTGCTGCGAGAGATATAGCTGTAAAAAATAGAAAAGAATATATTAAAAAAATGCTTAAAGGACAAGTTCAAAAAAATGCAGGAATTGTAGCTTCATATATAAATTATTGCAGGCAAAATCTAAATACTAAAAATTTGACATTAGAAGATTTTGAAATGTTGGGTCAATTAATATCATCAGATGTTAATTTAATGACTGCTAAAAATATAAAACTAGGAATACTTGGATTTATTAGAGTTAATAAAATACATTTAGCAAAAAAATTTTATGAGAATTGTAGTTTAGAAGTTTTAAAACATTTACAGATAGCATCGTGTACGGAAGGACAATTAAATGAAATAGGAAAAGAACTAGATGACTATGAGAAAAAGCTTCAAATATATGCAAAACTAAGACGAGGATATCCTGTTGAGATTATATTAGAAGAAACTAATGTATCAGAAACTGTTGTAAGAAGAATAGCAAATGCAGTTGAAAAAGAAAAACAAGCTAGACAAAATAAAGAAAGAGAAGGAATAGAACATTAGAATAAATATAATGTAAATAAAAAACAGTAGCAAAGCAGATTAAATCTTACTTCGCTACTGTTTTTTTATTGTATAGGAAAAATCAACTTTTATCTTGACCCTATATAAGATTTTTCCGTAACGCCCAATTTTCTTATATTTATTTAGTTATTCTGCGATTAAATCATCTCTTCCAGCACCTGTTCCAATAAACTTTATAGGACATCCTACAACTTCTTCTATTCTATCAAGATATTTTTTGGCATTTTCAGGAAGATCTTCACGTCTCTTGATATTACTTATATCACCAAAGTTTCCATCAAATTCTTCATATACAGCAGTAGAATTATCCAAATATTCTGGTGTTGTAGAAAAGTCTGTTGTTATTTTTCCTTTATGGTTATATGCAACACAAAGTTTTATTTTATCAAGTTTTCCGATAGTATCTACGTGATTTATTGCAATTCCTGTTATACCATTTATCATAACAGCATATTTTAAAGCAACTAAATCAAGCCAACCGCATCTTCTAGGCCTTTTTGTTGTAGTACCATATTCATGTCCAAGCTCTCTTATTGTGTCACCAATTTCATTTTTTTGCTCTGTAACATAAGGACCTTCACCAACTCTTGATGAGTAAGCTTTTATTACTCCATAAACTTCTCCTATATCTTTTGGACTTATTCCAGAACCTGTGCAAATTCCTCCAAGAGAAGGATTAGATGAAGTAACATAAGGGTATGAACCAAAATCTATATCTAATAATGTTGCTTGTGCTCCTTCGCAAAGCAATTTTTTATTTTCTCTAATTGCATTATGTAGTAAAACAACTGTATCTACAACATAAGGTTTTAATATTTCTGCATATTTTGAATACTCCTCTATTATTTCTTCGGCGTTTAATTCAGGATATCCAAAAGCTTTAAATATTTTATTTTTATTAGCAACATTAGCACGAACCATATCTTTGAATCTAGGTCTTATAAAATCTTGCATTCTAATACCTGAACGCTCATATTTATCGCAATATGCAGGCCCTATTCCACGACAAGTTGTACCAATCTTTCCATTTCCTCTGTTTTCTTCTAACATTTTATCCATAGCAATGTGATAAGGTAAAATAACATGAGCTTTATCACTTATTCTTAAATTATCTACAGAATAGTTATGCTCTTTTAAATTGTTAATCTCTTCTATCAATACTTTTGGATCAATAACAACTCCATTACCTATTACTGCTATATTTCCTTTGTTCAATATGCCTGAAGGTATAAGATGAAATGCAAATTTTTCACCATCAACTTCTATTGTGTGACCAGCATTATTTCCACCTGTACATCTGATAGAAACATCAGCATGTGAAGAAAGATAGTCAATAATCTTTCCTTTACCTTCATCTCCGTAAAATGCTCCTAAAACAACATCAACTTTTGACATACATAAGACCTCCTTAATTTCATTTTTCAACATATATATTATCGTACAAGTGTCAAAAAAAGTCAATAGAGATTGCAAAAAGTATTTGTGTGTGATAAAATAATTTTGCTAGGAATTATGATAAATAAAAAAGAGGAGGATATAATGGAAAAAATATATGTAACTCCATTAAGTGGAAGATATGCAAGTAAAGAAATGAACGAAATATGGTCTCAAGATTCAAGATATAGTACTTGGAGAGAATTATGGGTAGCATTAGCTGAAACAGAAAAAGAGCTTGGTTTGAACATAACAGATGAACAAATAGCAGAAATGAAAGCACATACACACGATATAGATTATGACGTAGTAGCAAAAAGAGAAAAAGAATGTAGACATGATGTTATGGCACATGTTTATGAATATGGAACAAAATGTCCATCAGCCAAAGGAATTATACATTTAGGTGCAACTTCTTGCTATGTAACTGATAATGCAGAAATAATACTTATGAGTAAAGCTTTGGAAATTATAAAAGAAAAATTATTATTAGTTATAAACAATTTAAAAGAATTTGCATTAAAAAATAAAGATGTAACTTGCCTCGGATACACACATTTCCAATCAGCACAGCTTACAACAGTAGGGAAAAGAGCAACACTTTGGATACAAGATTTACTAGAAGATTTAGAAGAACTAGAATTTGTACAGGAGCATTTAAAGATGCGTGGATGCAAAGGAACAACAGGTACTCAGGAAAGCTTTATGAAATTATTTAAAGATGAAGAAAAAGTAAAAAAATTAGATAAACTAGTTGCTGAAAAAATGGGATTTGACAAGGTATTTGCAGTATCTGGACAGACATATACAAGAAAGTTAGATTCAAGAGTATTAAATGTTTTAAGTTCTATTGCACAAAGCAGTGCCAAATTTGCAAATGATATGAGACTACTTCAACACGAAAAAGAATTAGAAGAACCATTTGAAAAAGGACAAATTGGATCATCTGCAATGGCATATAAAAGAAATCCAATGAGAAGTGAGAGAATAAATTCACTTGCAAGACATGTAATAGCACTTAGTCAAGATCCAGCAATTACAGCATCTACTCAATGGTTAGAAAGAACGCTAGATGACTCTGCAAATAGAAGAATTTGCATTCCAGAAAGCTTTTTAGCAGTAGATGCAATACTTATCCTATATGCAAATATAGCATCAGGCATAGTCGTATATGAAAATGTAATAAGGACAAATTTAATGCAGGAATTACCTTTTATGGGAACAGAAGAAATACTTATGAATGCAGTTTTAAAAGGTGGAGATAGACAAGAATTGCATGAGAAGATAAGAGTATTGTCAATGGAAGCAGCAAGAGAGGTAAAAGAATTTGGAAGACCAAATGATTTAGTAGATAGGATAGCAAATGATAAGAGCTTTGGACTTACCAAAGAGGAAATTTTAAAAGTTCTAAAACCAGAAGGACTTTGTGGAAGAGCAGTACATCAGGTAGAGGAATTTATAGAAAATGATGTAAATCCAGTACTTGAAAAAAATAAGAATCTATTTAAAGATATAAATGTAGAAGTTAATGTATAGTAAATTTAAAAGAAATAATATTTATTTTTAAATAAATATTATTTCTTTTTTATATATAATAATTTAAATTTAAAATTTATTTCCAGTTAATCTTTCATAAGCTTCAATATATTTTGCTCTTGTTGTCTGAATAACATCTTCTGGAATAAGAGTAGGATTTTCAGCATCCCAATTATTTTTCTTTAACCAATCACGCATATATTGTTTATCAAAACTTTTTTGAGATCTTCCAATTTCATAATCAGATGCTGGCCAAAATCTACTTGAATCAGGAGTTAAAACTTCATCAGCTAAAACTAAAGCACCATTTTCGTCTAAACCAAATTCAAATTTTGTATCAGCTATTATAATTCCTTTTGTTTTTGCATATTCAGAACATTTTAGATATATTTCAATCGTTTTATTTCTAACTTTTTCTGCTAAATTTCTTCCTAAAAGTTCACAAACTCCATTAAAATCTATATTTTGATCATGGCCAACTTCGGCCTTAGTTGTAGGGGTAAATATTGGTTCAGGCAATTTTTCAGATTCTTTAAGACCAGAAGGTAATTTTATTCCACAAACTGAACCTGTTTCTAAATAGCTTTTCCAACCAGAACCTGTGATATATCCTCTAACGATGCATTCGATAGGAAGCATTTTTAGTTTTCTAACTAACATACTTCTATCTCTAAATTCCTCTTTTTGAAATTCCTCAGGGAATTCTTCAAATTTAGTTGTAATTATATGATTTGGAATGACATCTTTTACATAGTCAAACCAAAATGTAGATATTCTATTTAATACTTTTCCTTTATCAGGAACAGGGGTTGGAAGAATAACATCAAAGGCAGAAATTCTATCAGAAACAACCATCATAAGTTTATCATCATCCACTTCGTAAATCTCACGAACTTTACCACTACTAATTTTTTTCATAAAAACCTCCAATAATTACTTTATTTTAAGATTATTTCATTTCTTTAAGATATTCCTCATATCCTATTTTTTGTAACTTTTCATTCTTTGCTAAAACAGCATCATTTAATGATTGCTTGTAATCACATAGCTTTTTATATAATTCTTCATTTGAAGTAGAAAGTATAGTCGCAGCAAGTATACCAGCATTTTTGGCTCCATTAATTGCAACTGTTGCAACAGGTATGCCTGATGGCATTTGAACTATTGAGTACAAAGAATCCATTCCTGCAAGTGATTTAGATAAAATTGGAACCCCTATAACAGGACAAGGAACCTTTGCTGCAAATATACCTGGAAGATGTGCTGCTCCACCGAGCTCCGGCAATAATTACTTTTATTTTTCTTTCTTTTAAACTTTCTGCATATTCAAAGGCTTTTTCTGGACATCTATGAACAGAAAGGATAGTCATTTCATAAGAAATACCCATAGTATCTAAAAATACAGCGGCATCTTTCATAATAGATAAATCAGAATCACTTCCCATAATAATTGCAACATCAACGTTTTTCTCCATATGAACCTCCTTTTATTAAATTTGTTTACCATCTGCAAATGATTGCAAAACTCCAATAAGTTGTATCTTTTCGGCAGCTTGAACTCTTTCAGCTAAGTCCTCTGCTGTATCTGTTGGAAGCACTTTAACAACTGTTTGCATAATTATAGAGCCTTTGTCATACTCAGAATTTACATAGTGAAGTGTAACTCCGCTGTGTTCTTCTTTTGCAGCAATAACAGCTCTATGAACATTCATTCCATACATTCCTTTTCCACCATATTTAGGCAAAAGAGAAGGATGAGTATTTATTATTTTGTAATTATCTAAAAGTCTATGACCTATTAATTTTAAATATCCTGCAAGAACAATTAGATCTATATCAATTTTAGACAAAACGTCATATAACTCAATATCTCTACTTTCTGCATCTTTTGACTTAATAATATATGTTGAAATATTAGCCTTTTTAGCTCTATTTAGTGCGAAAGCATTTGGATTATCTGATACAACAAGAGCGATATTTGCGTCTAAATTTTTTTCTTGAATTGCGTCTATTACAGCTTGCAAAGTAGTTCCGTTTCCAGACGCAAAAATGACCAAATTATACATAAAAACACCTTTTCTTTCAAGAAAATTATATTACTAAAAAAATATAAAGTCAAGGAAAAGCAATTATCAGTTATCTAATTTATAATTAAAAAAAGACAGTAAAATTAATCAAAATTTTGCCATCTTTTTTAATCATTTTTAATTTTTGCATAACCTGGATTAAATCCAAATAGTGTTTTAATCTTTCTAAATAATGTAGATATGAAATTATGTTTAACGACAACTAAATCAGTGATTTCTGTGTTATCAGACTCATATTTCTTCTCAAGCTCAACCATTTTATCAATGTAATAATCATTATAGAATGTATCTCCATCAGCTTGACCAATATAATTTTTAAATAAATATAATTTATTTCTGTAATTTTCGATAGTCTTTGGAGTATATACCAATTTTATGGTGCTATCAAAATAACTTGTAAGTATCAATTTTTGAGTATCTAAGAATAATTTTTTGATCTTAGATTTTTGCTTGTCAATCTCTTTATTAGATTCTTTTATAAAATATATATCAGTATCAAATTCTTGTAATGACGCATATATAGATGCTAATTTTTCTTGAGCTTCTACTAATAAATCTATATTTTTCTCAATTGCATAAAATGTATTTTTTGAAGTTAAAGAAATAAATTGTTCCTTAAACTTATCATTTGAATTTAATGTACTATCAAATAATATATTTTCTCCAACAACATAAGCCATTTGATTAACTAAGGCACATTCTAAGGTATAATAACTTGGACTATTTGTTGGAATATCTATTCCAAAATATTTTACATTTTCATATTGCTTATTCAAACATTTTGAAGCCATTAACTGAACAGCAGCTTCATTTATACCAATATCTGGAGAATACTTAGATGTATAATCACAAAGACCTAAACGAATAATATTTCCATTATTATCACAAACTTCTTGCAAATAGTGAATACATTCATGCATAGCAACAGCTGTTAAATTTTTGCTATCAACTGTATTACTAAAATATATAGATTTGTTTTTGTAAAAATATTTTGCAGAAATTCCTTGAGGAAGTCTAGCATAATACATATTGAGTCTAGAAATATTTCTAAATAAATCATTTGTATTTAAATTAAGTTCTGGAAAAGTTTGAGAAATTATACTTGAAATATTTTTTGCCAAAGAATTTATTGTAAGAGTATCAAGCTTTCCAATTACTTCAATTCCCTCTCTTTTCAAATCTTTTTTAATGCTCATACGTATAATCCTTCCATTATCCTTAGTATTAGACAATAGAAATTATACTATATAAAGATTACATACAAATAACAAAAGTGTTACATTTTTGTTACAAAAAGAGCTCCAACATTGTGGAGCCCTAATATTATTGTATAGGAAAAATCAACTTTTATCTTGACCCTATATAAGATTTTTCCGTATACAACAAGGTTAATTTACCTATGCCCGTGCAATAATTGCAAAGCAATTTTGCACATGTGGGCGTCGAAATCTTTGATTTCGTTAACGCCCAATTTTCTTATTTCACAACTATATTATAAATTTTATTCTTTATATAAATTTCTTTTACTATAGTTTTGCCTTCAAGTAAATGAGAAACTTTATTGTGAACTAATTCTTTTATAGCTTTTTCGTCACTATCAAGATCAGTAGTTACAGTAGCTTTTAATTTACCATTTATTTGAACTGGAATTTCAATTTCATCATCAATTGTTTTAGCTTCGTCAAATGTAGGCCAAGAACTTTCAGCTATTGTTTTTGCATTTCCAATTACGTTAAATAATTCTTCCGTAATATGTGGAGCAATAGGGTTTAACAATATTAGAAATGTATTAAATTCAGCCTTATTAATCTTTTTAACTTTGTAAAATTCATTTATTAAAGTCATAAATGTTGCAACAGCTGTATTAAATTTCATACTTTCGTAATCTTCGGTAACTTTTTTGATAGCCTTATGCATCATTTTTTCAAACTCTTTTGAATAAGTATCTCCTTCTTGAAGAATATCTTTTAAGTTCCAAACTCTATCTAAAAATTTATGACATCCTCTTAGACTTTCCATAGACCAAGGTGTTGATTGATCAAATGGACCTATAAACATCTCATAAGTTCTAAAAGTATCTGCACCAAATTCAGCAACTATCTCATCAGGGTTTACAACATTTCCTTTTGACTTAGACATTTTTTCACCATTATCACCTAATATCATTCCATGAGAAGTACGTTTTGCGTAAGGTTCTTTTGTTGAAACAACTCCGATGTCATATAAAAACTTATGCCAAAATCTTGAATAAAGAAGGTGAAGTGTAGTATGCTCCATACCACCATTGTACCAGTCTACTGGTCCCCAATAATCGATAGCTTCTTTTGAGGCTAAGGCTTTATCATTATGAGGGTCCATATAACGTAAGAAATACCAAGAAGAACCAGCCCATTGAGGCATAGTATCAGTTTCACGTTTAGCTTTTCCTTTGCAATGAGGGCAAGTAGTATTAATCCAATCAGTCTCTTTTGCAAGAGGAGATTCTCCATTTTCACCAGGTAAAAATTCCTTAACTTCTGGTAATGTTAAAGGTAAATCTTTTTCATCAAGAGGAACCCAACCACATTTCTCACAGTAAACCATAGGGATAGGTTCACCCCAATATCTTTGTCTAGAAAATACCCAATCTCTTAGCTTAAAGTTTACCTTTGATTTTCCAATATGTTCTTTTTCAAGATAATCAATAACTGCTTTAATTGCATCTTTGACACTCATACCATTTAAAAATCCAGAATTTATTAAAATTCCATCATCTGTATCTGTATATGCTTCTTTTTGAACTGATGCTGTATTTTCTTTATTAGTTATGACTTGTTTTATAGGGAGATTAAATTTAGTTGCAAACTCATAATCTCTGGTATCGTGTGCAGGAACAGCCATAATTGCTCCTGTTCCATAAGTTATAAGTACATAGTCAGAAACCCAAATAGGAATAGCTTCACCACTAAGTGGATTTATAGCTTTAATTCCTTTAATTTCAACGCCAGTTTTTTCTTTTGAAATCTCAGTTCTTTCAAAATCAGATTTCTTAGCTGCTAAGCTTTTATAATTTTCTATTTCATCTATATTTGTTATTTTATCTTTTAGTTCAGATAATATGTTATGTTCAGGTGCAACTACCATATATGTAGCACCAAACATAGTATCAGGTCTAGTTGTGTAGATTAAAAGATTTTTATCAGTTCCTTCAATTTTGAAATTTACCTCTGCACCTTCGCTACGACCTATCCAATTTTTTTGTTGAGTTTTAATTTTCTCTAAGTAATCAACTTCGTCTAAATCGTCAATTAATCTTTGGGCATATTCTGTAATTTTAAGCATCCATTGACTTTTTTCTTTTTGAATAACTTCGCCACCACATCTTTCACAAACGCCATTTACAACTTCCTCGTTTGCAAGACCAACTTTGCAACTTGTACAATAGTTAATTGGCATAGTGGTTTTGTAAGCAAGTCCTTTTTTAAATAATTGTATAAATATCCATTGTGTCCATTTATAATAATTAG
>CANRFH010000024.1 GCA_947629835.1 uncultured Clostridia bacterium
GATTCAGCAATTTTCTTTCTTATTACTATACCTATTGGAATAAATATTATTCCAGAGATTAGGACAGTGGCGATTATGGTTACAATGTTCTCCATAAAATCTACCTCTTTCCTATTTAATTTTCAATGTTCAGATAATATATATAACTAATTTTATTTTAGAATATATTTTAACTTACTATATTATTTTATCATATTATTGTAAACTGTCAAGAGGTTTTGGATAATTTTTCCATAAGTCATGTGATTTTATACAACTAATCTACTAACTTTTGATTTTACATAGCTTTCGAGTTTTTCCATAAACTCATCTGACTTAATTTCTTTTTTAGCGACCATCTCTAAGCCCTTTTCCCAACTTGCTGTAAGTTTTGGATTTAGCATATCAGGTATTGAATTTTTTACTATATCATATATGAGCTCTCCTTTTTGCGTTGGAGTAATTATCTGAGTTTTATTATTTATTGCAATATAGTTTATTTTTTCAAGTTTCTTCATAATTTCTGCTCTTGTTGCACTTGTTCCAATTCCTGCACCTTTTATCTGCTCTCTTAATTCTTCATCTTCTATCAATTTTCCAGCATTTTCCATTGCAAGTATTATTGAACCAGAATTATATCTTGTAGGTGGTACAGTTTCCGCTGTTTTTATTTCGAAATTTTTTATACTTAAAGTTTGATCCTTTTTCAAACTTTTTAATATATTTAAATTGTTATCTTCTGTATCTTCTTGATTTTCTTTTTTAGGTTTTAATATTTCTAAATATCCTTTTTTTGTGCAAGCTTTACCGCTTGTTATAAATTCTTCATTTTCTACATTAACTGTTACAGATATTTTACTAAACTCTGCTGGTGGATAAAATATTGCTAAAAATCTTTTGACTATAACCTTATACACTTCTTTTTGTAAAGTCTGTAATTTGTCATAGTTTGCAAAGCCTTCTCCTGTTGGTATTATTGCATAGTGATCTGTTATTTTACTATCATTTACATATTTTGTCTTTAAAAGATTGGTTGAAAACTTTTCTTCTGACATTTGCTTTATATACCCTTGTATTTCTTCATCTTTATAACCTTTTGCTATTCCATTTAAGTTTTTAGTTATAACCTTTGCAACTGCTGTGGATAGTACTCTTGCATCTGTTCTTGGATATGTCACAAGCTTTTTTTCATATAGCTCTTGTATTATATTTAAAGTCTCGTCAGGTTTTATTTTAAATCTTTTTGTACATTCATTTTGTATTTCTGCTAAATTGAATAATAGTGGTGGATTTTCTTTACTTTTTGATTTTTTTATCTCTGAAATTTTTGATGTTTTACCTTCAAAAGATGAAATAAAATCTTTTGCATCTTTTTCATTCTTAAATCCATTTTCATTATATAATTTTGGAGAATTAAACATAACTGATTTTTCATTTACTTTCCATTCTGCTTTAAATGCTTCATTTTCTCCAAACTCACCAACTATTTTGTAATATGGAGTTTTTACAAAATTTCTAATTTCTCTTTCTCTTGAAACTATCATACCTAGTACACAAGTCATAACTCGGCCAACTGATATTGATATTTTTTCTTCATTTATCTGTTTTGCTGCTCTACGTCCATAGATTATTGATAAAAGCCTAGAAAAGTTTATACCGATTAAATAATCTTCTTTTGCTCTTAAATATGCAGAATCTGCAAGACTATCATATTCTTTTAAATCTTTTGCTTCTTCTATTCCCCTTTTTATTTCTTCCTCTGTTTGAGAATCTATCCATACTCTTTTTCTTGTCTTGCCTTTAAGACCGAACTTCTTGTTCAACAAGTCTATATATGTATTCCCCTTCACGTCCAGAGTCAGTAGAAACATAAATTGTATCTACATCTTCTCTTAAAAGTAATCCTTTTATTATATTAAATTGCTTTTCTACTGCTGGTATAATTTCATATTTATATTCCTTTGGAAGAAATGGAAGTGTATCTAATCTCCAAAACTTTAACCTTTCGTCATATTTTTCTGGATATGACATAGTAACTAGGTGTCCCACACACCAAGTTATTATCCATTCATCTGATTCTAAATACCCATTTTTATTTGCTCCATTTATCCCGAAGCACCTTTGCAAATTCTCTTGCAACAGAAGGCTTTTCGGTTATCAGTAACTTCTTTGCCATTTGTTTCATTCCTTGTTTTTTTGTTTTTAGAACATTATATAATATAATTTAAAATTTTTGAATACCTTTATTGAAAAACTTTTTTCATTTCATATCTTGCATTTATTTGATTTTTGTGGTATTATATTATACGATATTGTTTAGTAAGTAATAAGAGGAGGTGCAACACAAGGTTATGCCAAATATTAAATCAGCTATTAAAAGAACTAAAATAATTGAAAAAAAGACTTTAGAAAATAATATGATTAAATCTAGCTATAAAACTGCTGTTAGAAAATTTGAAGAAGCAGTAACAGCAAATAACGCAAAAGAAGCTGAAACATTATTTGTTGAAGCAACTAAAAAAATAGACCAAGCTTGGAGCAAAGGTGTTATCGCAAAAAATACAGCTGCTAGAAAAAAATCTAATTTAGCTAAAAAATTAAATAGCTTAAAAGCTTAAATATTCTTCTTGAAACAATAATATTTATTTTAGAATAAATATTATTGTTTTTTTATTGTGCACTTTTCTTCTTTTATGAATTTTATTATTATTAATCTATAAAACTTGTTTTTTTTACTTTTTTATGCTATAATATAATCTAACAAATATATATTTAGGAGGACCGTTAATATGGCAGAAAATACTGTCTATGTTGATGGCAATAAGCTTGACAATATCGGTCTTATACTGAATGAATCTAACCGTAAACGGGAATATGACTTTTTAGTTCATATTGCGGATTTCATCTCCAATAGCCACTACTACGTAGAGCGTGGTGTGGAGTATTGGGTTTTATCTTCTTTATCTAAAAAGAAGATAAAAGAAATCTTAGATATGGCAAATATTCCATATTCCTCATTTTACACAAAGGGACATTTGGGAAGAAGAACTGTATTTGTGAGGTTTTGAGTATCCTTCAAAAAGCGGAGTAAGACTTGTTCTCACCCGCTTTTTTTATTATATTATTCATATAAATATTTATTTAAAGTATTGCACTTATATGATTTTCAAGATATAATAATGATGAAATTATAATGTTGGAGGAAATATATATTTATGAATAGAACAAAACGTAAAATCTTTGAAACTTCAATGAATTTATTTGCGACAAAAGGATATGATGCAACAAGTATAGAAGAAATCACTTCTGTTGTTGGTGTTGCTAAAGGTACTTTATATTATCATTTTTCTAGTAAAGAAGAAATTTTTAATTTCCTAATTGAAGAAGGTATGAAACTTCTCCAAAATAGTATTTCAATAAAAATAGCTAATTGTAATACTCTTCAAAGTAAATTAAAAGCTATACTTCTTATTCAAATTAAAGTTATGACAAAATATGAAGATTTTATGACAATAGTTTTAAGCCAAGTGTTGGGAAAAGGATCCACACACTTGACTTGTAGAAAATATGTATTTGAATATATTGATTTAGTCGAAAAAATTATTCAAGATAGTATAGATAAACGGTGAAACTAAAAATATTAATGTAGATGATCCTAAAATTTTAGCATCAGGCCTTTTTGGTATAACTTATTCTATACTTTTATATAAAATTAAAAGCGATAATAAATTAGATATACAAACTCTTTATAAGCAATATGAAGATATTATCTTTTCTAAATATAATTTTTAGTAAAACTTCTTCTATGTATTGGACATAGTCCATACTCTTTAATTGCAGCGATATGGCTAGCTGTGCCATATCCTTTATTTTTTGCAAAATCATACTCTGGATATATTTCATTGTACTTAACCATTATTTTATCCCTCGTAACTTTTGCAATAATTGACGCTGCTGCAATCGAGTAGCTTAAAGCATCTCCCTTAATAATAGATTTATATGGTATACCACAAGTATCTATATTAGTTAATGCATCCACTAATATTACATCTGGCTTTACTTTAAGTCCTTTTACTGAATTTGTAAGTCCCATTTTAGTTGCTTGCAAAATATTTATCTCATCAATTTTGGTTTCGTCTACAATACCTACACTATAGCTGATTGCTTCTTTGATTATTTCTTCATACACCTTTTCTCTCTTTTTCTCTGAAACTTTCTTTGAATCATTTACTCCTTCGATCATAGAATCTCTAGGAAGTATTACACTTGCGACAACTACTGGTCCTGCAAATGGACCTCGTCCCGCTTCGTCTATTCCACATATATATTTTGCGCCAGTATTATATATTTTTTCATCTATTTCTTTTAACTTTTTTAATCTTGCAAATTCTTTTTCAGTCATTTCTATTCCCCTTATTTTGCTTCATCTGCTAGAATTTCAGATAACTTATAGTAAGTTTTATCATCATTTACTATACCTTTTCCATAAGCTACATCATCATGTTCATAATCAACATAGTATTTATCTTCTGCATTTATATCTTTTACTCCCATATTATTTAAATCTTCTTGTGATAATAAATACCAACCACTATATTCTCCATCTGCCTCTTTACTTCCATATAAATCTTCTTCTTTTATTTCTCCGATAGCCTTTTGTTCTGCTTTTATTTTGCATTTACTCTGAATTAATAGAAGATCTGTTTTGACATTTTGAAGTTGTGCTTCATCTATTAAATCATAACTAACATTTAATGCAACAGTTGATATTATTGCAAGTATAAGTACTGCAACTATTAATGCTACTATTGTTATTCCATTATCATTTTTAATTTTCATATGTTTATCTACTCCTTTTTTCTTGATTATATATGATTTTATATTTTTTATCAATGTAAAAATGATATTTTTACTAATTAATTGTATTTGTAGTATATATATTATTTACATTATTAGTATCTTGCAATATATTATTGCTATCTTCATTTTGTTCATTTTCTTCTCTTTGAACAATATCTTCTAGTTCTTTTATTAATGTTTGAAGTTCTTTTAGGTCTTTTCCTATTTGCTCCCAATCATTTGCTGCACTTGATTCATTCAAGTTATTGTTTGCTTTTATAATTGCTTCAACTAGCCCTTCTTTTGTTGTTGTATCCTCTACTTCAATACTTACAGTTTCATTTGAAGATAATAGATTATTTAATGCTTCGTCTAAGTCATTTCCTATTGCTACCTTATTTCCTGATGCAACTATTATTTTCTTTAAAATTGGTACACTTTCTTTTTCATTTAAAGATGTTTGATATATTGGTACAACATATAGAAGATTGTTGTTTAATGGTACCATTACTATTTCTTTTGTAATTTTAGTACCTGTTGCATTTAGGCTCGTAATAGCACTTGATATAGTTTCATCTTGTTCCAATAGATTATTTAGCTGTATCGGTCCAACAATACTGCTATCATTTTGATATTTATATAATGATAATGTATTAACTCCATTTTGGGCAGTTCCAACTAAATATGCATTTAGGCTTTCTTTTTCATATAGGTTATATGCTAATACTAAACCTAATTGACTCTTTTCAGAATTTACAGTTTTTACCATTGTAAGTAATGGAGACATTTTTGTAGATGCAGTAGTTGCTGTTGAATTTGAGTATGATGCAATTTGCCATATATCATTTTCTCTATACAATACGTCTGCTGCAACATCATGATACATTGTTAATATATCTGCTTGTATATTATATAAAAATTCTGGATATGTAAAATACTTAGAAATTCCTTCTGGTATTTCTTCTGCTTGTTTAAACATTGTATTATACATATTGTTGTATACCATTATAATAGGATCTGTTTTATCAGTTATATAAAAGTCTATATCACCATTAAATGCATTAACAATAACTTTTACAGAGTTTCTTATATAATTTAACTCTTGAACATTTTCTTGATTCGTTATCTTTGTTCTTTGCGAATAAGGATATTGATTTGATACAGTATACGCATCTAATACCCAATATAAATTTTGGTCATCTCCTATAACTAAGTATGGAGCTTCGTCATATAATAAATATGGCATAATCTCTTTTGCTCTTTCTGTTATATTTCTATTAAGTAATATCTTGTCATTAGAATTTGCAAAAGCTATATTAGGATTTTTTTCGTCTAATGCAAGAACAACTCTATCTAATAAATTTAGATAAGTTCCACCTTCTCCTTCATACTTATATGTTGCATTTTCTGTTGTAGTCTTTGGATAATCAAATTCTTCGGTATCTTTTGATATTATCATTGTAGAATTTGTTTCTGTTCCATAGTAAATTCTAGGTTCTTTTATTTCTTTATTTTCAAAATCTTTTGATATGTATACTAAATTTCCAGCTTCATCTATCTTACTTGCAGATGCTGTAACAACTCCATATCCATGTGTATATCCTTCTGCTTTGCTGTTGTATTCAGTATTTTCAGTATTTAACTCTCTTGGTGCTATATATACTAATTGATCATTATAATACATTGCTTTTACGGTATTGTATGTATAGTATCCTGTACTTGTCTGTGTTTGTAATAAATTATTTAGAATGATATCTTCTGTTGCAATTGATATATTATCTATTACATTCTTGTTTTTCTCAGTTTCTTTCTTAGTAATTGTCTTTGCATCTTCTAAGTTTGTTTCATCTATATTTATGTTATATGCCGTCTTTGTAAATTCTATATTAGTGTTTATATATGACTTTTCTTTGTCAAGCTCACTTCCATTTATAAATATCATATTATATCCTACTGTTACAACAAACAATATTACCATATATATTGGTACTACCGCTAATGACTTTATAACTTTTTTTGAATCTTCTTTTTTGAAATATCTTATTGCCATAAAAACTGATATGAAGATTATAACTGCAAGTATCCTATATCCCCATAGTTTTATAGTGCTTTCTATTAATCCTGCTCCAACAATTGAGACTTCCATCTCTCCATTTAAATTTAAAAATCTATCTAGCACAATGTTTTGCATATTAAATATAATTATTAAAGATATTAAAGTTGCTATTATCATAACATTAAATAGCAGATGTTTTATAAATGTATTAGATTTAAGTGTTTTTCCATCTATTCCATCAAAATATATATTAAATACTGCTATATAGTATATACCTACATAAGCTGTTAAAATAATTGTTATTGTAAGTAAATAGTATAAAATAAGTCCTATAAATGGTGCTTGGAACATATAGAATCCAATATCCATATTAAAGATTGGATCTGCTATTCCAAATTGTGCCACATTTTTAAATAATATAAGTTTTTCTAAGAATATATTTGGAGTAACAAAAGCTGCAATTAAAGCAAAGACTAATGCTAATGATTTATTAGGAAGATGAGGTATTTCCTTCTTTTCTTCTTCAAAAAACTTTTTTAGTCCCTTTTTTATAAATCCATTCGTTATGCATACCAAAATAAATATAAATGCAAAATTTGTTATTCCAATGTATGCTTGGTATTTCACATTTTTTGCAAGTACATCTAAGTAATTCTCGCCTATCTCCATTATTTTTATATAGTTTGCTCGTCCCATAACAAACATGACAATTGCAAAAATGATTATAGCTATAAACACTAATTTTGTTCTAGTTCTAACTTTTTTCTTTTTTGCTGTTTCAGGTTGTACTTCTTTGTTTTTTTCTACTTCATTTTCTTTATTTTCTTGATTAATTATTTCTGTTTGGTTTTCCTTAGTTTGGTTAGTTTCAGTTTGAGATTCATTAGTTTGATTTTCTAATTCTTTGTTAGTATCTTCTGACATTAAACTTTCCCTCCCTATCTTTAATTTAGATTATAGCCTTAGTAAAATCTTCTGAGTTAAATATTTCCATATCGTCAATTTGTTCCCCTACTCCTATGAACTTTACTGGTATTTTATTCTCATTTACTATTCCGATTACAACTCCGCCTTTTGCTGTACCATCAAGCTTAGTAAGTACAAGTCCTGTTATATTGCTAACTTCCTTAAATGCCTTTACTTGTTCTATCGCATTTTGGCCTGTTGTTGCATCTATAACAAGCAATACTTCTTTATCTGCATCTGGAAGTTCTCTTTCGATTACTCTTTGTATCTTTTCTAATTCATCCATCAAGTATTTTTTATTATGAAGTCTTCCTGCTGTATCGCAAATTAAAACATCTGTATTTTTTTCCTTAGCAGCTTTTATTGCATCATATACAACTGATGCTGGATCTGCATTTTCTTCTTTTTTTATCATTTCACAGTCTGCACGTTTTGCCCATACCTCTAACTGTTCTACTGCTGCTGCTCTAAAAGTATCTGCTGCTGCAATCAATATACTTTTTCCTTCTTGTTTTAGTCTATTTGCAATTTTACCTATTGAAGTAGTCTTTCCGAACCCCATTTACACCTATAACTAAAATTACTGAAGGCTTTGTATTTAATTTTAGAGTATTATCACATACATCTAAGATAGCTTTCATTTCTTCTCTTAAAGCTTCTTTTACTTCTTCTGCATCTTTTATATTTTCTTTTTTTATTCTTTGTCTTAATCTTGATATTATTTCAAGTGAAGTTTCCATTCCTATATCTGACATTATAAGTATTTCTTCAAGTTCGTCTAATAATTCTTCGTCAACCTTTCTAAATACACTAAATGCATCATTTATTTTATCATTTATTGAAGTCTTTGTTTTTCCTAATCCGCTTTTTAATTTATCAAAAAAACTCATATCTATCCTCCATTTTTTATATTCCTTTGAATACCTATATTATTGTATCACAAAGTGTGGGTTTATTCAATGTATTTTTCTTGTATAAATTTAAGAATTATGTTATTATAATATTGCAAAATATTATAAATTAAGTAGAGGTCAGCTGCTTAATAAATCCATGGTAATCTTATCAGGAGGTAATTTATAATGTTAAAGCACTTTTTTAGCAATTTATTTAAGTCGTTAAAAGAAAGTTTTACACCAAAATTTGCAGATCCATACAGATCATGTTTGACGAAAAAACAATGTGAAGAGTTTCGTAAAAGTGCAAAGGAAAATGATCTCTTTGGTAAAGGAGAGATATAATCTGGCCATACAAGAGAGAGCCTTCCAGCTATACACTGGAAGGCTCTAAAATTAATTATTTTCTAATGTTATTATTAATTGTACATTTTGAACTGAACCTTTCATTTTTTAGTTATTCTATATCATGTCTAGCCAAAATTTGTGCCGGTGCCTTTCTTAATACGTTAAATACTGGCAATAAGCCTACTACTATATTAAATGCATATATTAATATTATACTAGTTCCAATTGTTTGCAAATTTACGGTATATAAGCCTGCAAATTCGGGTGCTTTTGTAAGTGTGGCTAAAACGTAAGTCATAAGTGCTACTCCGCTCATGCTTATAATTGTGGTTATTGCAAGTATCTCTCCTAAGAACATTGTACATATATCCATTTTTTTCATACCTATCGCTCTTAGTATTCCTACTTCTTTAATTCTTGATAAGAATGATGACCTTTCTATTAGATATATTTCAATTAGTGATATAGCAAGTATCACAACTGAAAAAACTATTCCACTTCTTATTACTTCTTTTTGTTCTTTTATATACTCTTTTTTATCTACTTCATATTTGTCTTGTACATTAATTTTGTAATCATTTCTTAGTGTTTCTAACGCTTTTGCTTTATCCTTTGGATATACCATCATGCCATATTTTCTATAAATATCATTATATTTTATTGTATTGGTATTTACCATATCTGTCTGTTTGTCAGTCTTACTATCATAATATCCAACTACTTTAAGTTTAACTCCATTAACTGTTTCATCTATAGTTTTATTTAGTTTCATTTGATATTGTTTTGACTTATTTACAATAACTTCATAATCATTTACAGGTAATCTTCCTTTTGTAATAGTAATATCATCTAAATATAAATTATAGTCTGCAAGTCCAGTAGCTTTTATATTCATATTACCAAAACTTCCTATTGCTATTGCATTAGATTCTTCTTCTGTATTAAATATATCTACAAAAATATTTTTATTAGCATAAATTGACGGAGAGTTTTTATCTACAATTCCAACAATTATTAAATCTTTGAAACTTCCGGCAGGATACTTTTCTATTTAATAACTCTTCTACTTTTTTAATTCCACCATATTTTTCTAGGTTTTCTTGCCTCTCATATATTATTTTATCTATTACAACTTCATGATCGTTTTCTGGCATTCTTCCAGCTATAATATCTTCATTTGATATGGCTTCCATAGTTGTTAAGACTCCTTCTAAAATTTCACTAGAAGCTGAATTTGTTTGATAATAATCGTGAATTTCTAGTCTTAAATCTACTATTCCATTACCTGGTAAAATATAATCTATACTGTCTAGTTTTTCATATTCCAGGAATTGTTCTACACTCACATCTTGATGTTCAAGTGTTAAATAATTTTTATCAGCTGTCATAAAATCTATATCTCTTATTGTCATTCTTCCTGCTATATTTGTTATTCCATACACAATAAACATAGCAGATAAGAAGAATCCGAACTAAAAGAATTTTTTTAAGTGCTGAGTAATTTATAATTTTCTTAACACCCATATAGAAAGATTTTGCAAATCCATTTATTGATTTATATTTTATTTTAAATTTTGGATCTATAACACTGTTTAAATCATATGAGTTATCTTTATCTTGGGTAGTTTCGGTATTATTTAAATAGTCTTTTATGATTTTTCCGATCTTGTATTTCTATAATTCTTGATGCGTAAGATTTAGCAAGTTCTGTTTCGTGAGTTACAATTACTACCAATCTTTCTTTTGAAATTGCTTTGATTATATCCATTACCTCTATTGAATTTTTACTGTCTAGGTTTCCTGTTGGCTCATCTGCAATTACTATATTTGGATTTTTGACAATTGCTCTTGCTATTGCGACCCTTTGTCTTTCTCCTCCTGATAGCATTTTGGCTGGTCTGTTTCTGTATCTATACATTTTTACACATTCTAAAACATAATTGACTCTTTTTTTTATTTCTTCTTTGTCTTTTATCCCTATCATTTTTAAAGCTATTTCAACATTTTCATATACTGTTAAATTGTCTAATAATTTATAATCTTGAAATATATATCCTATATTTAAGTTCCTTATTTTATCTACTTTGTATGCGCTCCTATTAGTTATTTTTTCTCCATTTATATATATTTCTCCACTGTTTACTTTGTCGAGTCCTCCTATTGCATTTAAAAGAGTTGTTTTTCCACTTCCCGATTCTCCAAGAATTGCAACTATCCCTGTATTTTCAAATTCAAGAGATGTGTCATTTATGATATGTATTTCATTTTTTGTATGTCTATTAAAATATTTATTAACATTTTTTAAACTAATCATAAACTTACACCTCCTCTTTATATGTATTCATAGTAGTATTTTTAAATAATTTTCTTGAAAATCTTCTTGATATTAGTCTTGCCATAATTATTAAAATCACATACACTAATATACATTCACTAATTTCTATGTATTGTACAAGATTTTGAGCAAATGCAAAATCTATAATTTTCATTTTTAGTAGCCAAATGAATGTTAATACTACACAATATGCTATATTTGAGTTTATAAACAATTCTATGTCAAGTATCCTTCTTACACTTTTAAAGTTTGCACCGAGCATTCTAAGTGTTGTGTAATATGTATTTCTTGATTTTAGTATTATTTTTATTATGAAATATGAGATAAAGAATAATACTAAAATTAAAATAATGGTTACTATTGTCTTTACAATTTTTTCCATTTGGATAAACGATAAATTGTCATAATATGCAAAATCTGTTATTTTTTTAGCTTCTATTCCTATATTATCTAATTCTTGTATAGTTTCATCTATGTTATCTATATCTTTTACAAATACACTAGATTGATAATTGGGTTTATAAAACAAAGAGTTATAATCTTCTTCATTTATATAAATAAATGGTGTATTCTCTGAGTATTCCTGATTTTCTTTATATCCATTTATTTTTTTAAAGTTTGATTTTTTATATGTATCAATTATTTTAAGATTTAATTCTTCATTATAAAAAATATTATCTACATATATAGTTACCGTTTTGTTTTTTATACTTCCCTTTGATAATCTAGATTTCCAAGTATTATTTACAATTATTTCTCCTCGCTTTACACTTTCACTTGTTTGAATATAAGAACTATTAAGGTCTGCATATTTTCCGTTGAATAAATATCTAAAAGTACTAGCTCCAAAATTTATAGGGATTATTAAGTCGTTTAATAATTTATTGCTAGCATATACGTGAGAAATATAGTCATCATCATCATTACTATACTTTACCCCTACAACTTTTATCTTATTAGATGTAACAGCACCATGCATTATTAAAGGAGAGTCAGGAGCAACATAAAATTCACCCTTTATATATTTATCTACTTCAAAATACTTTTTACTTGCTATTACTACAACTTCATCATCATTTTGAGGCATTCTTCCTACATCTAAATTTCCATCAAATTCTTCTATACCATGTATGTACCCATAAAAAATATTTTGAAGATCACTTTGAAAAAATGTTGCAGTTTTATCTAAAATCCAATCACTTTCAACTACTTTCTCAATATTTGAAACACTTCTTATTTTTTCATAATCTGCATCAGAAAATGCTTTCTTGTCCTTCTTTTTTATAAGAATTCTATTTGGAGACAAATCTACAAAATAATTACTGCTTGTTTGCTGGTTTAATTGATTTTCCACATCTTTGAAAGATCCATATTCTGCAAACACTGCAAGCGTTATAAATAAAAATACAACAAAAAGTAGAATAAATTTAGAAAAGATATTAAATGTATTTCTAATACCTAATCTATATTTATTACCCATTGTTATTTTGTTGTATTTGCTTGTTTTTGCCTCTATATTATCCTCTACTTTTTTTACTTCTTTATCTTCTACAATTCTTCCGTCATGCATTTTTATAATTCTTGTTGCATATTGTTCCATTTGTTCTATGTTATGTGTGACTATAATTACTAGTTTATCTTTTGATACTTTTTTTAATATTTCTATTGCTTCTTTTGCAGACTCTACATCTAAATTTCCGTGTAGGTTCATCTGCAACTATTATCGGTGTTTCTTTTACCATTGCTCTTGCTATTGCTACTCTTTGCTTTTGGCCTCCCGATAGTTTAGAAACTTTTGTATTTTTAAATTTTGTAAGCCCAACTTGTTCTATCATGTCTAGAACTTTTTTCTTTATATCTTTTTTCTTATACCCATTTAATAAAAGCACTAATTCTACATTTTGATATACTGTGTAACTATTTACTAGATTGAAATCTTGAAAGATATTTGCTATATATTTTCTTCTATAATCTTCAAAATCTCTTTCTGTATAATGGCTTGTCTCTTTGCCATCTATATACATTTCTCCTTCTTCATAACTGTCTAGTCCTGATATTACATTTAAAAGAGTTGATTTTCCGCTTCCTGATTCTCCAGTAATTACTACAAACTCTCCCATTTTAAGTTTTAAATTTATTTTTGTAAAACCTGATGCAATTATTCCGTTACTATAATAGAATTTTGATACGTTTTTTAATTCTAGCACTTTATCCCCTCCTTTTTTGGTAAATAATAATTTATTGGTTATAGTATATCATTACTTTATAAAAAAACAATTATCTAATATTCGTTACTCCATCAATATGTTGAGTTTTATAATTTTCATTATATTCTACACCATCTTCAACGACAACCACAATATTATCCTTTAATTTAACATTCATTTCTTTATCTCTTTTTAATTACAAATTATTTTATACAAAACACAGCATATAGCGGAATTGATTTAATATTATTTTCAAATCCAAAATTTCTAGTAGAAAATCTTATTGCATATTTAGGATTATATTCATTAATATACATATTTAAACTTACTGATCTTACATTATTTCCACTTTTAACTTCTATTGGAATTATTCCATCTTCTTCACTATACAATATAAAATCTATTTCAGCACTTCTTTTTGACGTCCAATAATACAATGATTCTTCCTTAGAAGTTAATTCTTGTGCTACATAGTTCTCTGTAATAGCTCCTTTATAAATGAAAGTATTATCTAACATTATATCTGGAAATTTAATTTCACTCATTTTTGTTAATATACCTACATCGCTTAAATATAATTTAAAAGTATTTTCATCACTATATACTTTTAAAGGTATTTCCATACGTTTTGCATTGTAGTTTATTAAAATCATTTTTGAGGCTACTAGCCAATCAATAGAACTTTCATATTTTCTCTTTCTTCCAGTTTCTTCAACAAAATTATATTTAAAATTTTTATTATCTTTTGCTAATTGACTAGGAATATTTTTATATACCTTTTCAATTTTCACAGTTTCAAAACTATTTTTGACATATTTCTGCATATCCGCAATGTACATATCTTTTATGTCAGAAATAATATGTGAATCAAATCTTAATATGTCTAATTCATTCTCTATAAAATTATTTACAGCTTCTGGCATTCCACCAACACATAAATATTGTTTATATAATGTAATAGCTTGTTCATGTGCAAAATCTGGCATTGGTGACATTTCTTTATAACATTCCCTTATTTTATCTCGTAACATTTCATTTCCTGTAGCTATTAAAAATTCTTCAAAATTCATAGGATACATATATTCCATTCTTATTTTACCTACTGGAAATGACCCTTTAAATCTATTTATTTTCACTCCTAGTAAACTTCCTGCACATATTATTTTATATGGCCTTTCAGATTCATTAAAGTATTTTAATGATACTATAAAATTTTCACTAACTTGCACTTCATCGAAAAAAAATATTGTTTTTTCAATATCAATTTTTTTTCCTAAGTATAATTCAATATCACTTATAATCCTTTCATCATCAATTGATTTTTCAAAAATATTTCTAACATCTATATTTTTTTCTAAATTGAAATACAAGTATTCTTCAAAATTCTCTTTGGCAAATTTTTCAACTGTATATGTTTTTCCAATTTGTCTTGCTCCAACAACCATTAGAGGCTTTTTCATTCCTGATTTTTTCCAATCAAACAATCTTTTTTCGAATAATCTTTGCATAAATTCACTTCTCCTTTGCTAAGAATATTATCATATTTTCTATAAATAGTCAATAATTTCTTGCCATTTTTTGCAGGTTTGTTTTTTAATAGTTTGCCACTTTTTGCAGGTTTCAATTTAAGCACCTTGCCATTTTTAATTATTTTATCCATCTATATTTTTTATTATTCGAAAACACCCTATACTTTATAGTATAGGGTGCTTTTCTTTCTCACTATTGACTATGATAATTGATAATCAATAGCAAATCCTCCAATGAAGTATATAACGTTCATTGGAGGATAATTTGGCTCCTCGTGCCTGGCTCGAACAGGCGACCTATCGGTTAACAGCCGAGCGCTCTACCGACTGAGCTAACGAGGAATATAAATTTGGCGACGACCTATTTTCCCAACAAAGAAATTCGTAAGTATCTTCGGCACATAAGGCTTGACTTCTGTGTTCGGCATGGGAACAGGTATTACCCTTATGTAATAGTCACCAAAAAATTATATATTCATTAGTTTCCTAATGGATAATGCTTTGTGAATATTTTGTATTATATAATATTATTTCTATTTTTTCAATATATAATACAAAATTTTTTTATTTTGTGCACCTAAAGTACACTGAAAATTGCATAGATAAATATATATATTGAACTTTAAACCTAAAATTGTGGTTAAGCCCTCGATATATTAGTATTGGTCAGCTCAATGTATTACTA